>CAXTTX010000601.1:0-2814 GCA_964247045.1 uncultured Verrucomicrobiales bacterium
TGGCCGATCCTCGCGACCTTCCTGCTTTCCTTCGCGGTGATCCTGGACCGCACGTTGTGGTGGACGGCGCTGAGATCCAAGATGCAAAACAGCCAACAGGCGAAGGCGCGGGAAGCAATCGGGACCGGTGATTTCCTGGCCGCGTGGAAGCTGGGGGAGAATACCGACGAGCCGTTCCTGGAGAACCTGCGGGAAGGCATGCAGCACGCGAACACCTCGATGCTGGCGGCGATGCAGCTTCATGCGACGCACCTGGTGGAACGCGCGGAGGCACGGATGTGGATCCTGAACACGATGATCACCCTGGCGCCGCTGTTAGGTTTGTTCGGCACGGTGGCGGGGCTGATGGGGTCGTTCGCGGCGATGGGCACGGACCAACTGGCGGTGACGAAGGTGACGGGTGGCATCGGCGAGGCGCTGATCGCCACCCTGTGCGGGATCGGGATCGCGGTGCTGTGCCTGCTGCCGTATAATTTTTTCCGGAAGCGGGTTTCCTCGTTGCGGGCGGCGCTGGAGCGGTGGATCAACCACACCGAGCTGCTCGTCAAATCGGCCAAGGAACACGGGCACGATCTGGAAGTTTTCGCGGCGAGCCTGCAACGCAAGTCCTGATGCCCGTCCAACTCCAAGGCAGTTCCACCGACGACCACGGCGATGAGGCGCGGATCGAGGTCGTGCCGTTGATCGACATCATGTTCTTCCTGCTGGCGAGTTTCATGATGGTGAGTCTGAGCATGACGCAGATCAGCCGGGTGCCGATCAACCTGCCGGAAGCCTCGACGGGTGCGACGGACACGAAGGCGCCGCCGTTCCACATCGCGGTCGATGCGGCGGGTGTGATCACGTGGGATGCGAAGGTGGTGACGCTGTCGGAAATCACGACGCGGCTGCAGCGGGAAGCGGCACCGACGGAGACGCGGGTATTGATCGCGGCGGATGCGGAGTCGCGGCACAAGAACGTGCTAGAGGTGCTGAGCGCGGTGCGGGCGGCGGGCATCGAAAAGGTAAGTTTCGAATCCAAAACACCGAAGCCGTGACCGCGAGCCGATTTTTACCGCTGCTGAACCTCGTAGGCTGCGTTGTGATCACGAGCATCATCGGCGCGCAGTGGATGAAGGAGCGCGGGATGGAGAAGAAGGTGGAGGGCCTTCAGAAACAGGTGGATGAGGCCAAGGGCCAGTATGAGGGGGAGAAGAAACGCGCGGCGGCCCTGGAAAGTGACGTGGCGCAATTGAAGGAATCCATTGAAGCGACAGTGAAGGGCCGCCGGGAAACGGAAGAAGCCATGGCGAAGCTGATCGCGGAGCGGGATACTTGGACGGCGAGCGTGAACGATGCCACGACGGCGAACGCGACGGCGGTGCAGGAACAATTGAAGAACTGGGAGAAGGCGGTGGCGGAGCGGGACGCGAAGCTGCGGGAACTGAACGAGACGCTGGGAGCGACACGGGCGCGGCTGAACGAGGCGGTCGCGAAGTTGAAGGAAGCGGGAGCGAGATAGGGCGCGCCGAGAAGATCTTCGCCCTCAGGAAAGAAGGTATTGTCCGGGCGGTTAGGGATTTGCCTGGATAGGCCAAACTCCGCGCCTTCGACCAGGCTCGGCTGCGTCCCTATCCGCCAAGGCTCCCCTCGCGTCTCCGCGGGAGACCGTCTTCAATTCCTCTTACTTGCCGTCTGAGGACGCGTCTTTCGCCACTTCGGCTTCGGCGGGGTAGCGGAAGTGGCGTTCGATGGCGTAGTCGAAGAGGATGTTTTCCCACTTCACGCCGGCACCCATGTTGTGGACGATCCACGGTTCATTGGCATGTTCACCGGGGCCGGGGACGACAATGCCGATGTGGGTCTCCGCATTGGCAAGGGACCAGACGACAACGTCACCGGGCTTGTAGTCGGAAGGATTGCGAGAAGGCGAGATGGTTTGTCCCTTGCGCTCGAAGAAGCGCTGGAGATTCGCGGGACGGCGATGGTCGATGTTGGTATCCGGACCGGAGGCTTTCCAAAGCTGGGGATAGACGCGGAAGTTTTCCGCCATGTCCTCATGGACGAGGACCTGGAGGTCGGTGTCCATGGCGCGGAAGCAACGGACGAGCACGTCGGCGGCGACGCCTTTGCCGGACGGCACATCGCCATTCGGATAAGCGATTTTGAAATAGGCGGGATCGTAAGCGATGTTCTCGCCGGAGTGGGCGAGGGCGGCGGCGGCCACTCCGTCACCGAAACGTCCGGAGGAACGGAGGGTAGCGATCAAAGGGTCGGCCTGTTCCATGGAGGCGACGACCTGGGTCGCCTTGAGGAAGGGCATGAGCGGTTTTCCGAACCAGAAACCCATGCCGACGGCAATGACGATGATGACCCAACCGCCGAAGAAATTCCTTCGCTTCGGCTTCTGCGGGCGGGGACCGATATACTCGATCGTGCTGTAAAATCCTGAACTCGAACGTGCCATGGAGTTGCTAACGAAGGCGAATAGAGCAAATAACCCGCCAAAAAGCGATTAAAATCCGTGGAATTTCACGAAGGGTTAATCCGGCGTCCGGCGATCTCCCGGCTCGACAGGAAAATGGGGGATTCCCCAGAGTTCAAGGCATGACGATTTTCACCTGCCCCGAAGCACTGGCCTGGGGAGAACTGGATGTGCCGCTACTGGGGCTGACGAAGGATCTGGCGGGGGAGCCGCTGGTGCCGCCGGCGGCGTTTTCGCTGGTGCGGGATCCGCGGCATTTGTGGTTCCTCGCGAACCACCGGAAACCGGCGGCGATCCACCCGCGGGCGAGGCCGGGGGCGTTCCAAGCGGAACTGTGGGAGCACGACCTG
>CAXTTX010000602.1:0-2786 GCA_964247045.1 uncultured Verrucomicrobiales bacterium
GACCACTGCCGCGGCGGCCCACCCCGTCAGTGGATTGCCGAACACCCTTCTCCAGGCAGGTACATCCGGCGTGAGGATCTTCCCGGCTGAAGCCGCCATCAGTCCGGCAGCGTGCTTTTCCAGCCGTGCTTGCAACGAAGCCGAAAGCTCCGGCGCCGAATCCGTCAGGAAACCGGCATCCAGGGACGCGGCCAACATTTCCAAAGCCGGGTCCGGCGCGGTGCCCAGTTCCGCGGCCAACAACACGAACTCGCGGGCCTCGTCCGGAGACAAATCCCCCATGGCCCGGCCCGCGGCCAGTTCCTCAAACCGATGTTGTTTCTCGATCCGGTTCATGAGGTGATAGAATCCTCCAGGTTTCCATTCCTTTGCAAATGTCCCCGGAGGGCGATGAGTCCGCGCCGCAGGCGGGTTTTGATCGTTCCCAAAGGAACTCCCGTTTTTTCGGCGATCTCGGGATGGGTATAGCCCTTTTCAAAAAACAGATGGAAAAGCTCGCGGGTCTCGGGCTCCAATTTGTCGAGGGAAGAAATCACGGTCTCCAGATCCCCGATTGACTCCGGGGCGCGGGCTGGCTCGTATTCCAACGCATCCGCCGCATCGAGGGCCTCGAACCCCGGCTGGCGGCCACGGTGCCGCAGGAAGTCGATCGCGCGGCGGCGGGCGATCATGCCGACGAACGTGGATTCCCCGGCGATCGCCGCATCGAACGAAGCGGCCTTCTTCCAAACCTCCGTGAAAATCTCCTGCACCAGATCATCCGCGTCGCCGCCGGAGGGAAGATAGCGCCGCACGATTGCCTGGACGACCGGGCCGTGCCTGGCAATGCATCGGTTCATGGCAAGCGGAACCCCTGCCGCCACTTCGGGAAGCGTGTCTCCAAGGGATGTTCGTGGGGAGGGGGCCACCGTTTCAGGGGTGAATCTGGATGCCGCTCTGCTTTGAACCACGTTGCCCTTCCGCGCAAGGAGTGAATTTTCCAAAGACACGAATCCCCGGTCCCACGCGTCTCTCGCGTGGCACCGGGGAATGGCTGGAAGGCACGTCATCAAATTGGGGACGGGAAAGTCCCGCGGGTGTTATTCCGTCGGTGGCATCAGGACGGTATCGATGACGTGGATCGTTCCGTTCGAGGCTTTGACATCGGCCTTGATGACCTTGGATTTGTTCAGATAGAGGGCGCCGTCTTTCACCTCCAGCATGATTTTCTTTTTGTCCACGGCCGTGGCTTCCTTGAGCTTCATGGCCGCCTCCGCTGACACATCCCCGGCCACCACGTGATAGGTGAGGATATCGACGAGCTTCGCCTTGTTCTCCGGCTTCAGCAGCGTTTCGACGGTGCCTTCCGGCAGTTTTGCGAAGGCCTCATCCGTGGGAGCGAAGACCGTGAACGGTCCTGGCCCCTTCAGGGTTTCGACCAGTCCGGCGGCCTTCAGGGCGGCAGCGAGGGTTTTGAAGGATCCTGCGGCAACGGCGGTATCGACGATGTCTTTCTTCTCGTCCGCGGCGGTGGCGATGGATGTCATGCCGGCGAAGGCGACCATGCAAAGCAGCGGTTTGAAAATAGAGAGGATGGTTTTCATTCTGATGTTTGGTTCGGTTGGTTTGGAAACATTCGGCGCCTCGTTTTGAGAAGCGGTTTCATTTGGTCATTCGGTCGCGTGCCCATTCCGGATTCACCAAAATACCGTCGAAAAACTTTCCCCGCCCCGCGTCATTTTTTTGAATCCATCTTCCTCGTCCGGACGAAGTAGCATGTGAAGAGGCTCATCCTCCGCGCTCTTCCCCACCCTCCACAGCCATGTCCAGCGACATCGACAGCAATCTGAGAATCTATCTCCGCGAAATTTCCCAAACGCCGCTCTTGACCATCGAGCAAGAGAACGAACTCGCGGAACGCATCCGCGACGGGGACGCCGAGGCAAGGACGCAGATGATCCAGGCGAACCTGCGTCTGGTCGTGAAGATCGCCCGCGATTATTCCGGATATGGGGTCGCCCTCTCCGATTTGATTTCCGAGGGCAACATCGGTCTGATGCGCGCGGTCGAGCGCTTCGACCCGGAAAAGGGCGGAAAACTTTCCACCTACGGTGCGTGGTGGATCCGGCAGGCGATCAAGCGTGCCCTTGCCAAGCAGTCGAAGACCATCCGCCTGCCGATCCATATGGTGGACAAGATCGCCCGGATGCGGCGGATCGCCTCATTGCTGGCCGAGGCGCTGGGCCGTGAGCCCACCAACGACGAACTCGGCGAAGAACTGGGGTTGCCCTCGCGGAATATCGCGATGCTGAAGCAAGCGGCGCAAAGCACGAGTTCGCTCGATGCGCCGGTCGGTAACGAGGACACCACGGAGCTGGGGGAAATGATCGGTGATGAATCGGCAGTGGACCCCTTGGACGCGCTCCACAACAAGAATCTGCATGGCGAGATCGAGGGACTTCTCTCGCTGCTAAACGAGCGTGAGCGCCGCATCATCGACGAGCGGTTCGGGCTGGGCGGGCTGAAGCCGATGCTGCTGGAGGACGTGGGCCGTGAATTCGGGGTTTCCCGCGAGCGCATCCGCCAAGTCCAGAACGCCGCCCTCGCGAAGATGCGGAAGGCCTTGGAGAAGAAGGAGCGGGTCGCGCCCCGGGCCTATGATGGCGGGGCAGCGGAGGCATGATAAGACCGCGGATCTAACGATCCGTTTGGAAGGTCATCCGCCTTCCGTCGAGCGGGTGGTCGAACGAGAGCTTCCGGGCATGGAGCACCAGCGGCGCGCATCCGGGAACAAGCGTCTGGGTGTC
>CAXTTX010000603.1:0-2761 GCA_964247045.1 uncultured Verrucomicrobiales bacterium
GTCATCTCCGACCGCGACCCCGTCTCCTTCGGTGCCAAGGTCTCCACCGTCGGCGATCTCGACTCTCCCGGAATCTGGTATCCCGAGGCCCTCACCGATGGCCGCACGCCTCTCGGCATCTGGCAAAACGGCGGCAAGCCAAATGCCCAGATGGGAGATTCCGTGAATGTCGCCGATTCAGCCGAAACGGTTTCCTGGACCATCGCCCTCGGCCAGACCGCTCCGGTCGACCGCGTCATCCTCTTCCCTTATCAGCTCGACCGCTCCTTCGAGTCCTCCGTCTTTTCCGATGGTTTCACCGTCCACCTCCAGGCTGCCGATGGGACCGAGCAACTCGCCTTCGAATGGAACAATCCGCTCGCGGGTTCTTCCAGCATGACTCCGCTCGTCATTCCGCTGGCTGGCAAGTCCGCCACCTCCGTCCGCATCACCGGCACCCGGCCCTGCCAGATTGGAGACATGAAGGTGCATGCGCTTTCCGAAATCGAAGTCTGGTCCGCCGGCAAGAACATCGCGGAAGGCCTCACCGTCACCCGCGCTCGCGGCGACGCGCAAACCTCCCTCGTTTCCCTCACCGATGGTTACGCCTCGGAAAAACAAATCCTCCCCTTCAATATCTGGCTGGAGCAACTCCATGACCGCGGCCGCATCGAGCGCGAGCTCTCCATGCTCCGCCCCATCCACCGCCAGCTCGCTTCGGAAAGCGAATTGAACGCCACCTGGGGCTCCGCCGTCATCCTCGGCCTCACCTTCCTCATCCCCGTCTTCATCGTGGAGCGCCGCAGGCTCATGTCCCGCGACCAACTCGACCAGCTCCGCAAGCGCATCGCCTCCGATCTCCACGACGACATCGGCAGCAACCTCGGCAGCATCTCGCTCATCGCCCGCACCGCCCGCAAGGATCTCCTCCGCCTCCACGGGCCGGACGTCGTTGCCGAGGACCTCGGCGAAGTCGAAACCATCGCCCGCGAAAGCTCGCTCGCCATGCGCGACATCGTCTGGCTCCTCGAGCGCCGCCAGGACTCCATTGGAGATCTCGTCCAGCGCATGCGCGACACCGCCGGCCGTCTCCTCCGCGAGATCAACTACACCCTCGAGTGCGAATCCAGCAAGACCGCCGCCAAGCTCTCGCTCGATGCCAAGCGCCACCTCTTCCTCTTCTACAAGGAGGCCATCCACAACGTGCTCAAGCACTCCCAGGCGAACAGCGTCTCCATCCGCCTCTGGGATGTCGATGACAAGCTCGCCCTTGAAATTCTCGATGACGGCATCGGCATCCCCACTGACGAAGAGAAGGGACCCGCTGCCGTTAGAAAGCTGGAGGACCGCGCCCGCGTGCTGGATGGACTCCTCCAGATCGCCTCGTCCCGCGAAACCGGCACCAAGATCCGTCTCCTTGTCAAACGTTCTCACCTCACCGCACACCCCACCCTCGTATGATCGCTGACGCTGCTGTTACCACCACCACTTGCATCTGGATCCTCGAAGACCACGAGGTATTCGCCAAACAGATCCGCCGCCTCATCGCCGGCGAACCTGACCTCTCCTGCCCCTACCACTTCTCGTCCGCGGCAGACCTGTTCGACAAGCTGAAGTTCACCAACGAGCGGCCTGACCTGCTCCTCCTGGACCTCGGCCTCCCGCGCCGCGACGGCCTGGAAGTCCTCACCGACATCCGCGCCCAGATCCCCGAGCTCAAGGTCCTCATCCTTTCCGCCTCGGATGATCGCGAGAAGGTCTACCGCGCCATCTGCAACGGCGCCTCCGGCTACCTCCTCAAGTCCGCCGATCCGGATGACATCATCTCCGGCATCCGCGACGTCATCACCGGCACATCCGCCCTCAGCGCGCCGATCGCCAACATGATCCTCAAGGGCTTTGCCAAGCACGGCCCTGTCACCCACATCGATCCCCTCACCGCCCGTGAGGTCGATGTCCTCGGCTTCCTCGTCAAGGGCCTCATCAAGAAGGAAATCGCCGACGAGCTTTCCATCTCCCAGCACACCGTGGACATGCACCTGCGTTCCATCTATCGGAAGCTGGAAGTCCGCTCCCAGACCGAGGCCGTCTCCAAGGCTCTCCGCCAGGGCCTTGTCTGATGGATGACCCGGCAGCCCCGCCTGCCACCTGACAACATTCTTGGGAGTTCGCGCCCCAATCCACAAAGTCCCCGGCCCGCCTCAAAACGGTCCGGGGATTTTCCTTTCCCCTATGGAGGGGCGGTTTGCCTCCGGCCAAAATCCTCCGGATTGTTCCGGTCGGCCTTGACCTTGCCATGTCTCAATCCTGCCCCTCAAGAAGGAGCGATATGCAGTGGGGTTGAAACCCGCGGTTGGTCCGAATCCCACCTCGCACGCACGGAAAAAGGCAGGGAGCCGGACTCCCTGCCTTTGATCGAGAAATTCCGATACCGGATTACTCCGCGCTCACCTTCACGAAGAGCTGCGTCGCACCCAGCGGGGCACCGCTGAGTGTGGCCGACATCGTCTGCACGTCGCCGTTGGTCGCGAAGACGGTTTGTCCGGCCGTCGCGCCCGTGTCCTCGGTCCAATTCACCAGGTTGGTGGATGTCCACACCTTGTAGGCGAGCCCGCCCACACCCGGATTCAACCGCGTGTACCGGAACACCCCGCTGGTTTTGTTAGGAAGCACGGCAATCGGATTGGCCGAGGCACCGCTGCCGGGATTCAAGCCAAACGCGAATTCCTGATAGTTGCTCATACCGTCATGGTCCGGATCACCCGCCCGGGTCTGGTCAGCC
>CAXTTX010000604.1:0-2748 GCA_964247045.1 uncultured Verrucomicrobiales bacterium
GCAAACCTGATGGAGCAAAAACTGGCCGCGAAAATCCTTGGATAGATTGGCAGACCTTGATTTCAACGGGAATTTCTCATTGCCCTGAATCCATGAAAATGAGAGTTCCGGCAGCGTGAGAAGGCCATTTGTCCCACAACGGGCATAACTTGCGGAAAATATACGCAATTTTTTCCTCCCCACCCGTCTTGCTCTCGCCATGCCAGCCAGAACCACACCCAAGACGATCTGCATCTTATTGGGTTTCAGCGGCCTCTGCGGGGTTTCCCATTCCCAGAACGCGACCGTTATCGAGATCGAGAACATCGTCCAAGCTTCTCCCGGAGGGAAGGGCGTGTGGTCTGCCGCTACGCCGAACCAATCGCTCTCGGTGGGTGACCGCATCCGGACGCGCCAGCGCAGCCGTACCACGGTGGGTCTCACCGGCTTGTATACGGTGAGGCTGGACCAATTTACCACCGTTGAGATCACGCCCGGGCTGGTGGATTCGGAAAAGCCGAAACTGGACCTGTTGGGCGGTGCCGCGTTTATCTTCAGCCGGGAGAAAAGCGGGGAGATTGATATCAAGATGCCAGCGGCGAACGCGGCGCTCCGGGGGACGCAGCTTTTCGCGCAGGTGACGCCCGGTGGGAAATCCATGATCCAGGTCTTCGAGGGAACCGTGGAGTTGAACAATGAGAAAGGCAGACTCCAGCTTGCGGCGGGAGAAGCCGGTGAAGCGGCCCCCGGGCAAGCGCCGCGCCGCACCGCCGTCATTCAGGCCGATAACATCCTCAAATGGGCGCTCTACTATCCAGCCGTTCTTGAACCGTCCGAGCTCGGCATGACGGATGGGGAAACCCGTGCCGTGGCCGATTCCCTGGGGGCCTATCGGAAAGGTGATCTGTTGGGCGCGATGAGGAAATATCCCGCTCGCGTGCCGGGAGGCTCCGGAGGGAAACTCTATTTCGCGGGCGTGCTCATGTCGGTGGGGCGGGTGGATGAGGCGCGTGAAGTCCTAACCGGGGTTCCGCAGGGACAGGCGGGCAGGCGCGCGCTGGAACGCATGGTCGCCGCGGTGCTGCGGCAGCCCGGGGAGGATTGGCCGGTGGAGTCCATCGGCACCGCTTCCGAGGCGATGGCGGAAAGTTATTTCCAACAGTCGCTCGCGAGACTGGAGCCTGCGACGAAGGCCGCGCGGCGAGCCACGGAACTCGCGCCGGAGAATGGGTTCGCCTGGACGCGTTTGGCGGAGCTGGAGCTCTCCGCCGGTCGCAACAGGGAGGCCCGGGCCGCGATTGAAAAGGGTCTCTCGCTGACGCCGGACAGCGCGCGGGTTCATGCGCTCAACGGCTTTATCCTCAGTGGAGAGAACCGGATTGGGGATGCACGGGTGTCATTCGAAAGGTCCGTCGCGCTGGATGGTGGATTCGGCAATGGTTGGTTGGGGTTGGGGCTCACCAAGATCAAGAAAGGCGATCGTGAGGGCGGAAGGGCAGACCTACAGACGGCGGCCACTGTCGAGCCGACCTCCTCGGTTTTCCATAGCTATCTCGGCAAGGCCATGAGTCAGGACGGGCGGAAGAAGGAGGCGGAGAAGGACCTCAAGCTCGCCCGGTTTCTTGATCCGGGCGATCCCACGCCCCTGTTTTACAGCGCGATTGAGAACCAGTTGAACAACCGCACGAACGCGGCCATCGCGGATCTCGAAAAGTCCGTCGAACTCAACGACAACCGTCGGCTCTATCGCTCCGAGTTCCTGCTGGACCAGGATCGCGCGGTGAGGAGCGCCAACCTCGCGAAGATCTATCAGAATGCCGGGATGAAGGAAGTGGCGGTGCGCGAAGCGACGCGGGCGGTGGAAAGTGATTACACCAGTTCCTCCGCCCACTTGTTCCTGGCGAACTCCTTTGATGCCCTGCGCGATCCGGACCGCACGCTCCTTCGTTACGAGACGCCTTGGTTCAACGAATTGTTGCTGTCGAATCTCCTATCGCCGGTTGGGGGCGGGCCTTTGTCGCAGTTCGTTTCGCAGGAGGAATACTCGAAATTGTTGGAAGCGGACGGGGTAGGTGGCAACATCAACACCGAGTGGCGTAGCACCTCGGAGATCCGCACGGCCGCCTCGTTCTTCGGGACGGAGGGAAATGTCAGCTACGGTCTCGACGCCTATTACAGGAATGATGACGGCGACCGCCCGAACTCAGATATTGAGCTACAGGAACTTTACGGCCAGATCAAGTGGCAGGCCACGCCGGACGATATCGTCTATTTCCTGGGCAAATGGGCGGACCAGGACCAAGGCGACCTTTTCGAGACTTATGACAACAAGCCCCTGTCCAATGATTTCCGTTTCGATGAAAACCAGGAGCCGGGCTTGCTTCTCGCGGGCTGGAACCACCGCTGGGGGCCGGGTTCCAACACCCTGATCCTCTTTGGCAGATTGAGCGCGGAGCAGTCGGTCACAGATACCGGTGCCAACCAGCTTCTGATCGAGCGGGATACCAGCGGCATGCGACCCGGCTTCCTCCAGACAAATGCCAACGGATTCGATGAATTCACCGACCCGGCGTTGCGCGGTTCCATCACCACCGGCCCGGACGGTGAAACGCTGGTTTACACCCCGGAACTTTTGCAAGCGATCCAGCCTTATCTCGGCACGGGCGATGTCCAGAGCCTCGCGAGCGCTCCTTTCGATTTCACCACGCACCGGGAATTCACGATCTATTCCGGCGAAATCCAGCACATCCAGCAGTGGGACAACAACAC
>CAXTTX010000605.1:0-2748 GCA_964247045.1 uncultured Verrucomicrobiales bacterium
GGCCTCATGACCGCAGCCCCCACGGCCGTCACCCGCCGGCTCGCCGAATTCGTCGTGGCGTCCCGCCCGGACGACATCCCCGCGTGGGACAGCCTCGACGACGCGGCGAAGGACCGCTTCGACCACATCATGGCCACCTACGCCGCCGTGGTCTCCCGTCTCGATACTTCGATCGGCCGGCTCGTCGCCGCCCTCAAGGAGCGCGGCGAGTTCGACAACACCCTCATCCTTTTCCTCAGCGACAACGGCGGCAACGCCGAGTCCGGCCCGCGCGGCCGGGACGAGGGCGATCCATCGAAGGGCCCCTCCAACTGGTTCTGCGGCGAATGCTGGGCTCACCTCGAGAACACACCCTTCCGCCTCTACAAGCACTACAACCACGAGGGCGGCATATCCTCTCCCCTCATCGCCAGTTGGCCCGCCGGCATCAAGGCTCCTGAAGGGGAGGGGAGCAAGGGCCGCTGGATCACCACTCCCTCCCACCTCATCGACATCCTGCCCACCTGCGCGGAAATCGGCGGTGCCAAATATCCCGACATGCGGGACGGCCACCCCCTGCCACCCGCGGAAGGCCGCAGCCTGATCCCGCTGCTAACAGGCAGCGGCACCCTGCACGACCGTTCCCTCTTCTTCGAACACGAGGGCAACGCCGCCATCCGCAAGGGCGACATGAAACTCGTCCGCCAGGGCCAGGCCGGCCCCTGGGAACTCTACGACATGAAGGCTGATAGAACCGAGCAGCACAACCTCGCCCCCGCCAAACCCGAACTCGCCGAACAGCTCCGCGAGGAATGGCGCACCTGGGCAAAGCGCGCCAACGTCCTCCCCAAACCCGATGGCCCCCAAAAAGCCGGCCCCGCCAAAAAAGCCGCCCGCAAGGCCGCCCGCGAAGCCAACAAGCAACCCGCCGGAGAAGAGTAAATGCCGGTGGAAGTGAAATCCCGCCTCCGGCCGGCCCTGCTGGCTGCAGCCCTGCTCACCGCCGCGGTTCTAACAGGCTGTGCCTCGGACGAGCAAGATGGGTCGGATCGCTCCTGGACCCGGATCTCGCTTTGGTAGGATAAGCAGAAGAAGTAAGGCCGGAACCTCAGAGCGTGAAGAACTCGATATCCTCGTCGATGATGTTCCCCTCCGGATCCATCGTGATGATGATGCGTGAACCCCAGTCCGTGTTTTCGATCACCACCCGGTAACTCTCCTCGCCATCTTCCGTCACGCGGACGATGTCACCCACGACCCAGTCCTCGCCGAGCAACTCCTCAACCGTCTCACGGAGTTCCGCTTCCAGTTCGTCGAAGTCGATCTCCTGCTCGCCATCGATCAGGATGCCATCTTCGGAAACAACGATCTCGAAGTCGTCCTCGCCCTCGATGTGGATCGTGATGACATAACTCGTTTTGCCATCCTCCGTCAGTTCCTTGAGATCGATGATGACGCCGTCCTCGCCGAGGAACTCGTCCATCGTGGCGCGGACCTTTTTCGGTACCGCCTTCGTCGCCACGTCGCGCGAGATCTTGATCAACTTCCCGCTCTTGGAGATCTCCACCTTCAGGATCTTGTCCCCCTTCAGCTCCAGGGTCGCGATGTAGCGCTTGCCCTTCGCATTGTAGGTGAGGGCGAGATCGTCCAGCTTCTTGCGCGGCACGAAATCGTAGATCACATCCACCACCTTCGCCGGCAGGTCGCGGATGGTGATCTTCTTGGCGAATGCGGAGCCGCCGGTGCCAAGGAACAACACGGTGGCCAGAATGAATGCGGTTTTCATGGGCTTGGGGTTTGCTGACCGGACTGCACCGGTTGCAGTGACATTCAATCACATCCATCCCCGGCGTCAATGGAGTGGCGCGGAGTTGCTGTATTTTGCATTGCCAGGCTTGCAACTTGCGCGGCGCAACGGAGTCCGCAACGGCCGTACCCGCCTGGATCCCAGCAGCGGCAAAGAATCGTGCGGAGCGTGGAAATGGCCCGGTTTCTGCCAATAGGAAGGATCCATTTTCTTTTTCCCGATCATGAGTGAGGTGCGCTACTACAAGAACGGCAGGTCTTTCTGGAAATTCGAGTCCGGCCGCCAGCCGCAGATCCGTTGCGCGGATTCCGAGGTTTGGCGGAACTCGCTGTTTCCGAACCTGAACCAGTTCCTTTCCGAGCCGGAAGGAATCCAAGAGGCCGCCCCGGAGGAGGCCGAGCCGCCGACACGGACTTACCAAGAATATCACGAGCATGTCCGATGAGCCACGTTTTCCATATCACGCTGGCCAAGGGTCTCTGGAAGGCGACCTACACGGCGACCTATCGTGATTCCCCGCGCCCGACCCGCGTCGTGGCCGAAGGGAACTCACGCTACTTCCGGCGAAAGGACGGCAACCCGGTTTCCTTCGACCGCTTCGGCATGGACGACATTGCCACCGGGGTTATCCACCAGGCCGCCGAGTGCGGCGCCGAGGCCCGCATCCGGCTCGTGACGGCGTGAAGGAAAAGCGCATCTAACACGTGGCTTGCTCCGGCGGATGTAGGCGGAGCAGCTTTGCTTTGTGTTGAAAGGGAGCACGGGCTCACCCAGATTCCCGCCTTCCATGAATGCCGCCCCCGAGATTGTAACCTATCACGACTCCCTCCATCGGCATACGACGGTCGCGCTCTGGCAAAACGTCTTCGGTTGCGAAGGCGCGCACAACGAGCCGAACCTGGTGATCGAACGGAAGCTCGCGGTCGACGACGGCTTGTTCTGGGAGGCGGCGGCTGGCGATG
>CAXTTX010000606.1:0-2729 GCA_964247045.1 uncultured Verrucomicrobiales bacterium
GTGCTGATGCTGACCGCCTTGGGAGAGGAGGCCGACCGCATCGTCGGCCTGGAAATCGGTGCGGACGACTATCTGCCGAAAACCTTTTCCTCCCGGGAACTCCTAGCCCGCCTCCGCGCCGTGACCCGCCGTGCCCGCACGCCGAAGACGGCGGATGTTCCCCGCGAATTTTCGGCCGGCCCGCTCCGGCTGTGCGAGGAAACCCATACCGCCGTGCTGGGCGCGAAGCCTCTGGACCTCACCACCTTGGAATTCGCGATCCTCGCCTCGCTGCTCAAATCCAAGGGGCGGGTGAAAACCCGCGAGCGTCTCATCGAAGAGGTTTCCGAACGCCGCTTCGACGTGTTTGACCGCTCGATAGATGTTCACGTTTCCTCCCTGCGGAAAAAGCTGGGAGACGACGCGAAGAATCCCAGCTACATCCACACGATCCGTGGTATCGGCTACTCGCTGCACGAGCCGGAAGCCACGGATGCCGGTTCATGAAAGCGCGGCCTTATTTCCCGCTGCTGGCGAAGGTCCTCGGATGGCTCTTCCTTCACCTGCTCGTGCTGGGACTGGTGGGTTTCGGCTTCATGGGCTGGCAGCTCGGGCTGGGGCTGGATTCGCTGCTGAGTGGGTCGGCCGGGGACCGCCTGCGGTCCTTTGGCGATTCGGTCCGCGGGGAAATTATCTCCCTTCCGGAATCCAAATGGAATGAAGAGATCGCCGCTCTTGCGCAGGAAAAGAAAGTCGTCGCGGCCATTGTTGAGCCGGGTGAGTGGACCGTGTTTCCCAAAAAGGTTCCCCCCAACGTGGTGGAACGGTTGAAGACTGCCGTTCCGCCCCAGCCCGGCCCGCCGGATCGACGTAGACCTCCGGGAATGGGCAGAAGGGGGCCGAGGAATGGGGATTTTGGTGGTCCGGAGGATGGTCCGCCACCTGATGATTTGGGACCTCCGGATGATTTCGGCCCGCGGCCTCACGAGGATCCGGAAAGAGGCTTCGGGGGGCTGGGTCCGGGCGAACGTCCTCCGCGGCCGGGTTTCAACGCGAATCCGGGAAAGCTCCAGCCGCCTCTGACGCGTCCGGTTTTCCTCGTCCGGGGAGAGGGTGGGGATGGCTATTGGGCGGGTGTCCATCTGATGTTCCAAGGGATTTCCAATCAGCCGCCGCGCCCCCGGCTGCTCCTCATCCGCGCCGACGGGCTCGATGGCTCGGGGATGTTTTTCGAGTTCAAGCCTTGGCTTTGGGGCGGCCTCGCGGTGCTGGGATTCAGCCTCGCGTTCTGGGCACCATTCGTCTGGTCGCTTACCCGATACATCGGCCGGCTGACCGCGGCGACGGACCGCATCGCCGCCGGGCAGTTCAAGATCACGATCCCTCCCCGCGGTAATGACGAGTTGGGCAACCTCGGCCACGCGATCGAAACCATGGCGGGCCGGCTGGATCTCCTTGTGGGTGGGCAGAAGCGTTTTCTTGGTGACGCCGCCCATGAGCTTTGTGCCCCGCTTGCCCGCTTGAGAACGGGACTCGGCATCCTGGAAATGAAACTCGGCGAGGGGGACCAGCCACATCTGGAAGCCATTGAGACGGACGCCCAGGAACTCGCCACCCTGGTTGAGGAGATCCTCGCCTTTTCCCGCGCCGGCAACCGCCAGCCGAGAACCCGGGAGATCGCCCTGGAGCCTCTCATTGATGAGGTGGTCATCCGCGAACGGACGGCGAAGTCGCCCCGCGTGGTGATTCCCTCCGGACTAACAGTCCTGGGTGATCCCTCGTTGTTAGGTCGTGCCATCGGCAATCTCCTGCGCAACGCGCAGGTCCATGCGGGGCCGGAAGCGAGCGTCAGCATCGAGGCCGGCGTCCATGGCCCGTTCACGGAGATCACTGTTTCCGACGATGGTCCGGGAGTTCCCGCGGAGGAATTGCCGCGCCTTTTCGAGCCCTTTTACCGTCCGGACCGTTCCCGCAGCAGAGAGACCGGCGGCAGCGGGCTGGGGCTGGCGATCGTCCGCACCGCCGTCGAAGCCTGTGGCGGCGAGGTAAGCGCGGCTCTTTCGCCTGAGGGCGGATTGGCAGTGACCTTGCGGTTGCGTGGAGCGACGGCGTGAGGGTTGGAGCGGGGAATGTTTCGCCCGCTTTCTTCTATCAAACTAACATTTATCTATCAGAAGTAGTATTGCCGTGTAATTCTTCCGGACGGGCTTTCCCCACCGACCCGTTCCCCGTATCTCCTGAAGATTGCCCAAGGTTCGTGGCTCCGCGTTCCGGGCGGAAGGGTGAGTTCCCCACCTCCGGCGGGAGGCTTGATCACTCACATTCACCACTTCGGAAAATCCTCATGACGTGCCTCTTCTCAAACCAGCCTGTTCCTCCACCCGGCTGAAAGGCGAGACTACGTCACCTTGGCACACGTTGGGGAGTGACGAACAACGGCGAACAGGCATACGCCTGCCCCAGAAGACTGAAGGCGGGCACCACGAACGGAGAAGCGGCCTTTCCTCATGGGAAGCGATCCCCGATTCCGAATTGTGGCCGTCTTGTAACCCGCCGGACCTTGTTGCGGCGGACGGAGGAGGATACTTCAGGTTCCGGAACCTAACCAAACGGGCTTTTCCGGCCTGCTTGAGCCCATCCTTTCCTTTGTTTTCAACGGTTCTGGCTCCTTCGCGAAAAAAATCCAATTTTAGCGCACAAAAGGGATTGACCCGTCGCGGAGTGAGGGGCTAGGTTTCGCCGTCGCCACG
>CAXTTX010000607.1:0-554 GCA_964247045.1 uncultured Verrucomicrobiales bacterium
GTTCACCACATCCGTTAGAAGCGAGAAGCCCTGCGTGGTGTAATCCCCCCGCTCGGAGTTGTTTCCCGCCTCCTTGGAGATATCCGGGTCCAGCTTCGCCTGGCTGATGCTGATCACGCGGCTCGCCCTGGTGTTCCACCCGCCGGGCGGTTGCTTGAGGCTTTCGGAATCGGTGATGTAGGGCCGGGCCTGGGCCTGCAGCTCGTCGTTCACCTGGTGGTGGCCTCCGTCCTCGGGCCCGGCCACGTTGATCTTTGCCCTCGTTGCCTCCTGCACGACCGTCCAGGCGTATCCGCCGGTGCTTCCCGAACCGCTTCCCGGTGTCTTGACCCTCGAACTGGAAAGCGCGAAGCCATCGTTATCGTTGCCAAAGAGTTTGACCGGATCCGCGGGCGTGATGCCCTTCGCCCAGTCCACCGACACCAAACCGGCCGGATCGGGACTGGAAGCGAGCCAACTGACAAAGCGGGACGCCTTGGCGCTCGCATAGTTCGGTGGCGCCCCCAGCGGATTGTCGGCCAACTTCGGCGACCAGGATTTCCACACGCCCACCA
>CAXTTX010000607.1:564-2725 GCA_964247045.1 uncultured Verrucomicrobiales bacterium
CCTCGAAGATCGCGGCGTCCGCGGTCACGCGCCGGTCGTCGCCGAGGGATTTCTGCAATTCGCCCACGGCCAGCATGACTGAAAGGCGCGCGTTGTTCCTCGCCGCGCTGGAGGCCGAATCCGAGGTCGTGCTCCGGAGCGCGATGCTTCCCAGCGACAACATTCCCAAGCCGACGACCACCAGCAAGATCATCAGGCTCAACGTGACAACCAACGCGAAACCCGGCTTCCTCCCCGCGAACCGGGGCCTTTCGCAAGGGTGATGCACCAGGGACGATTCCGCTTCCATAACCCGTAATGCGATTTTCGCGAATCGGCACCGCCAGATTTTCACGGTGACCGAAACAAAGGGTCCCATCTCCGCCCGTCTCGCCCGGCGGGAAACGCGGCTTTTTCAAGCACCCTCAAAAATATGGCGGAGCGCGGCGACCAATCGCGCATTCCCACTATGGATTCCCTGAAACCCACGACTCTCAGGAAAACCCGAAACCCCATCAAAAAACCAAATGAAATCCAAATTCTACCCATCGCAGCTCATGAAATCCAGAGAGGGCGCCCTTCTCGCCCTCAGCATCAGTTTTTGCATCGCCGGAAGCGGCCACGCAGCTGACATCGTCTACAGTGGCGCGGGAGCCGCCGGGAATTGGAATGACACGGCGAACTGGACCGGGGGCGTCATCCCCACGGCGGGAGACAATGCCAGCATACCCACGAATGCAGGTCCTGTGGTTACTACCGCGGTTCCGACGATATCTCAATTCTGGGTCGGCAGCGGCACCGGAATCTCGGGCACGGCAACCCTCGCCTCCGGTGGCACCATCACCGCCAACGCATGGACGGTGATCGGCCGCAACGGTGGCAATGGCACCCTCAATCAGTCGGGCGGCACCTACAACCAGACGGCCCTGCCGTTCATCGTGGGAAATGGCAGCGGGGCCGTGGGACTCTTCAACCAGACGGGCGGTTCGCTCACCGTCGCCAATGACGAATTCCGCGTTCCCGAAAGCACAGGTGCCACCGGAACGGCGAACTGCGCCGGCAGTATATCGGTGAGGAACAACACCATGATCGGGCAGAACGGCACGGGAACCCTCGTCATGAACGCGGGTGGTTCGTTCACCGTGACCAACGGGGAATTCTGGGTCGGTAACAACGCCACCGGCAATGGCACGCTGACGATGAATGATGGAAGCATCACCACCAACAGCTATGTCTCCATCGGGCGCTCGGGAGGAACCGGCACCTTCAATCTCAGCGGTGGCACGTTCACCAAGACCAACACTGCCAATGCGAACAGCGCCATGCTGGTTGGAGACGGGTCCAACGGCACGCTGCTGCAGACCGGGGGCACCCTGAATGTCACCACCGGGCAATTGTGGATCGGCAATGGCAACCAGGCCAAAACCGGCACCTATACGATGAGCGGCGGCGCGCTCAATGTCGCCAACTGGCTCGCCATCGGCCGCCAGGGTGCCAACGGAACGCTCACGCAAACCGGCGGGACGATCACCAAGACGGGAGCCGCGAGCAGTTTCTCAATTGGCTCGGGCGGCACCGGCACCAACGCTACCTTTATTTGCAGCGGCGGCCTGTTTGATGTCCAGGGTGGCGGCACCTACGTCGGCGAGACGGGATCTCCCAACGCGACGATGAGTATCTCCGGCACCGCCGAACACCGAACGCACCTCATGACCATCGGTGCCGGTGCCTCGACAGGCATCCTCAACGCGAACGGCGGCACCCTGAAGGTGGACACGATTCTCGGCGGCGCGAACGTGGCCAACGTCAATTTCAACGGCACCCAGATCGTCGCCAACATCAACGGAACGATCATCGACAATCTCGATACGGCCGTGATCCAAGCCGGTGGCTTGAAGATCGACAGCAACGGGAAGAACATCACGACGACCCAGGCCTTCAGCGGCTCGGGCGATATCACCAAGTCGGGCTCGGGGACTCTGCTCCTCGGTGGCAACAGCGCGACCCACACGGGAAATATCATCGTGAATGCCGGTGCGATCTCCGTAACAAACGTCGGTACGGGTGGAACGAACATCACGGTTGCGAACTCCGCCGGTTTGAACGTGGTTTCACAGGATGACTTCAGCACGCGGTCCGTCACGTCGCTCACTTTCGGCACCACTGCGGCAACCACACTGGG
>CAXTTX010000608.1:0-2718 GCA_964247045.1 uncultured Verrucomicrobiales bacterium
AACCAACCTGCTCGACGGCTCGGCGGCAACCGGCAATCCAGCGCTGCAATCTCCGCCCCCGGGCGCCAGCAACGCGGTCTCGACCAACTGGGCCACGATGACAAACGGAGCCATCGGCAACTCGGTTGACGACGCCGCATGTTGCGCCCCGCTCACGGGTTCAACGGCCATCTTCCCGCTGAAGAATCTCGCGAGCAATAGCAAAGGCTATGACCTGACCGCCATGGATTTCTACTGCGCGTGGGCGGACCAAGGCCGCAAAGACATTCATTTTTCCGTCAGTTATTCGACCTACGATGACCCGTTGACCACCGGAGTCGATGAATCGCAGGTATTCATCCCGCTGGCCAACGTCGATAACGCGGGGGGAGGGAATCCGATCAGTTCCACCCACTCCCGCCTGCTTCCGTCCTCGGGCTTCCTTGCGAAAAATGTCGTGGCGATCAAATTCAACTTCCGCGATCAACAAAACAACTGGGTCGGCTACCGCGAGTTTGTTGCCTCGGGGACGCCTTCACCGATCAATCCGCCTCTCACTTGGACGGGCGCCCAAGGGGCTGCCGGCAATGCCTCCTGGACCACCGGGACCGCCAACAATTGGACCGCGCTCTACAGCACTCTCGCGCCGCTCAATTTCACCCAGACCGGCTTGAACAGGAACATCAGCGTTCCCGCCGCGCTCTCGGCCTCGTCCATGACGTTCACCCAAACCGGTGGCTCCCCTTACGCGTTCAGCGGATCAAAAATCACGGTCACCAACGGCATCACCTCGACCTCGGCCTCGACGGGTGCCGCGTCGTTCACCAACGCCGTCCAAGCAGGCTCCGGAGTGGCAGTTGAGGGTGGCGGCAGCCTGACTTTCAACGGCGACCTTGAATCCGACGGCTTGAATCTTGCCGGCGGGGGCGCCATTACCCTGAACGCGGACAATGACAATTCCGGGACGCCCCTGTTCACTGGCACTGCCGGGATGAGCGACGGCACTCTCAATATTGCCAACGATCTGGCGGTAAGATCCGCGGCCCTGTCGATGACTGGCGGCATTGCCAACTTCACCACCGCGGCACCATCCCTGGCCAACATTTCAGGAACCGGAGGAACTGTAAACCTGGGCACGACCGTATTGACCGTCGGCACGGGATCGCTCGCCAACCAGAGCACGAGTTATGCGGGAAACATCTCGCAGGCATCGGGCACGGGTAGCTTTATCAAGGACGGTTCGAGCACCCTGACATTGAGCGGACTGAATACCTACACCGGAAACACCCGGGTCAAGGGCGGGACGCTTCAACTCGCGATGAGGCAGTCGCTTTACAACGCGAACACCGCCTCCTGGACCAGCGCGAACCTCGTGGTGGATTCAGGCGCGACTCTCGGGTTCGACGTCGGCGGTTTCGATCGATTTGACGAGAGTGACATGAACACGGTGGCTCTGGGCGGTTTCGCAAACGGATCCAGACTGGGCATCAACACCACCGACACCACTCCCTCGACGAATTTCACACTCCCCCGCGACCTTTCCGGCGGCGTCGGTCTCTACAAAAAGGGCCCGTCGATGCTGACGCTCAACGGGACCAATAGCAATACCGGGGTTACCACGATCAGCGCGGGGACGCTCGTCGCGGCCGGAAACGGCCACGTGACCCTCCCGGGTGACGTCCGTCTGGGCGACGGATCCAACAACAGTGTTTACCTGTCCATGGGAGCGGACAACCAGTTCGCCCCGACATCGGTGCTTCACTTGAATAACCCGACCTTCAACGGCTCAAATACCAAGGCCCAACTTCGTGGCACGAGTCAATCCGTCGCGGGTGTCGATAGCCCGGCCGCGGCATTCATAGCCATCATTCAAAATGACGATTCCACGGTTCCGGATTTCACGGGAGATCTCGGGCTACCCGCCCATCTGACGATTGATACCCCAGCGAACAGTTCCCATAGCTTCCGCGGAATCATCCGCAACCAGGTAGGCCCGGCACTCTCCGTCACCAAGAACGGCGCGGGCACCCAGGAGTTCATCAACCTGCCAACCGTCCAGAGCTATGGCTACACCGGCCCCACCACCATCAATGCGGGCACGCTCCGGATCAACTTCGCCAGTGGAAACAGCGGTTTCGTGTCCGATATCACGATAAACAAGCCGTCGGGAATCCCTGCCACGCTGCATTTCCGCGCAAACAATGGAAACTACTCTTTCACTCACCTCATCTCGGGCGAGGGAAAGGTCTTGGTCGATGGCACCAACGCGGTGATTCTAACCAACGGCGGCAACTCGTGGTCGGGCGGCACCACCGTCGACGGCGGCTTCCTGGCCCTCTCCACCGGCAGCGTCAGCGGCCAGGGCACCGGCCCCGGCCAGACCTGCGTCGGTGGCGCGATGGACCCCTTGAACGTGATCAACCTCATCAACGGCGGCACCCTGTCGCTCGACAACACCGCACCTCTTGGGAATTCCCCGGTCTTGCCGGAATACGCTCCTTCCATCCATGTGAACGAAAACTGCAGGGTCTACGGCGGAACCAATACCGTGGCATTTGTGTCCAACATCACGCTGGACGGTGGCAGGATCGAACTCACCGGCGGCGCGGTCACCGGCGGATTCAACACCAATCTCGCATTGGTGGGAACGGTCGTGGTCGGTGGGATCAGCACCATCCCGGCCTCGATCTTCACCAACGCCGCCTTCCTTCCCGGAGGCGCGACACCCAGCGCGAATGC
>CAXTTX010000609.1:0-2680 GCA_964247045.1 uncultured Verrucomicrobiales bacterium
ATGTCATTGATCACCGCCATGCCGGTGTGGGGAACCTTGAGTGTTTCCTGCTGGGCCCACCAGATGCCGGGCAGGTCGGAGTCCCGGCCCGCGCCATAGTTGAAGGGCGCGAGTTGCACGAAAAGGAAGGGGGCGTCCGGTGCCTTGAACTGGCCGCGCCAGCCGGCGATGAGCGCCTTCATCTTCGCGGTGTAAAGCATGCCCTCGCCATTGTTCGACTCGCCCTGGTACCAGAGGAAGCCGCGGAGCGCGTAGGGGACCAGCGGATGGATCATCGCCTGATAGGTGCCGGTTTCCGCACCGATGCCGGGCTTCAGGAGTTCCGGGCCTTTCGGCATTTCGGGCGCGGGCAGGCCGCCATCGAGCGCCTTCATGGCGGTGTCCGACCAGTCGCGCACCTGGGCGACATACTGGCGGTAGGGTTTGTCGTATTCCGGGAAACCGGGGCTTCTGGCGAGGCGCTGCTTGCGGAGATCCGCCAGTTCATCGATCCCCGAGAGCCCTTCCTCCGCCCACCATGGCTCGATGCGCGAACCTCCCCACGAGCTGTGAATCATGCCGATGGGAATGCCGAGGCCCTTGGCGAGGTCCTTGCCAAAGAAATAGGCAACTGCGGAAAAGGATTGGGCATTCTCCGGAGTGGCGGGTTTCCAGGAGGCTTGGACCGTGTCCTTGCGGACGTTGCTCAGAACCATCGGCACCTGGAAGAGGCGCATCAGGGGAACCGGCCCGGACGCGGCGTCCGCTTGGTCTTCTGCCCGGGTGCTCTTGATGTCCCACTGCATGTTGGATTGGCCGCTGCACAGCCAGACCTCGCCAACGAGGAGGTCTTTGACCTCCACCGAGGGTGAGCCCTCTTCCGTAACGGTCATCGTGCGGCCTTCGGTATTGGCGGGCATGGCGGCCAGACTGACCTGCCAGCGCCCTGCGGCGTCCGCGCTGGCTGCCTTCGTTTCGCCGCCGAAAACCACCGTGACTTTCTTGCCGGGAGTGGCCTTGCCCCAGACGGGAACCGGCTTTTCGCGCTGGAGGACGGCACCGTCCTGGAACAGGGGGGCGAGAGTCACTTCCGCCGTGGCTGGCCGGACCAGCAGCAGCAAGGCAATCCATCGGGCATCGGGTTTTAACATGGTTCTGTCCTACGCGATCGGGTGCGGCTGTCTAGCGTCTTTGGGAGGATTTTCGTCGTTTGGAAAAGACTCCCGGCAGGTTCCGGAAATGACCCGCACCTAATCCGCGTATCCGGGAGCGGATGGCCATTCGCGGAAGGAAAATTGATCGGAAAGTGGGCTTTTTGGCCGGGCTGTTGCCCGTGCTGGTTTCACCCCTGCTTGCAGCCGCGGAACCGGCTGAGCGGCCGGAGTGGGGGACCTTTTTCAAGGATGCAGGGGTGGAGGGAACCATCGTGATCGCGGACGAAAGGGCGGGGGAGAAGCCGGTGTGGGTGTTCAACGTCGAGCGTGCGCGGAAGAGATTTTCACCGGCCTCCACATTCAAGATCCCGCATTCCCTTTTCGCGCTCGACGCGGGGGTGATCCGCGACGAATTCCAGGTTTTCAAATGGGACGGGAAGAAGCGGGATATCGAGGCGTGGAATCAGGACCAGACGCTACGGCAGGCGATGCGGAACTCCACGGTATGGGTCTATCAGGAAATCGCCGGTCAGATTGGCATACCGCGGGAAACGGAGTATTTGCGACGGGCTGGATACGGGAACCAGGACGCGTCCGGAGGGACCGAGGGGTTCTGGCTGGACGGGAATCTGGCGATCTCCGCGGAGGAGCAGGTGGAATTCCTGCGGAAGCTCTATCAGAACAAGCTGCCCTTCCGGGTGGAGGACCAGCGGTTGGTGAAGGACGTGATGATCGTGGAAGCCAGGAAGGACTACATCCTGCGGGCGAAAACCGGCTGGGAGGGCAAGTTCGGCTGGTGGGTGGGCTGGGTCGAGTGGAAGGAAGGACCGGTGTTTTTCGCGCTGAATATCGACACCCCACGCCGCATGGAGGATCTGCCGAAAAGGGAAGGAATCACGCGGGGCATTTTGCGGTCCCTCAAGGCGCTGCCGGAGCCCTGAGGAAATCCGGCCTGTTCGCGATTCATCCTCGGGCAATAGCTATTCCCGGTAGAAACCCGGTCCACGCCTTGGTAAGGTGGCAGTATGAATCCGCCTCCGGACAGGCCGCCTGTTGGCTTGCCGCCCGGGAACATGCCGCTTCGCGGGAATTCCGCCGGAAAATGCCGGTTTACAACGCTTTGGGCTGGAAAAAAGGGGTTGCGTTGTGCATGTTTTCCGTCCACGTTTCGCGCGAAACAATATAATATAAGGTAATTAACTAAGGATTATGCTTCCTGAGCACGCCCCATTTTCTCCCGATCAGCGCAAGGCGCTGGACTCCCTGTTGGCCGGTTTTGATGTCGTCCAAACCGCTTGGCTCAGTGGATTTCTGGCTACCGCCGGTGTGCCGGTTTCCTCGTCCCCGGCGGCTGCCGGTGCGGTATCGAGTGGCAAGCTCTTGGTTCTCTACGGAACGGAGTCCGGTAATTCCGAAGCGCTGGCGGATCGCACCGTGAAGGCGGCGAAGAAGCGGGGCTTCCAGGCGGCGATGAAGAACATGGCGGATATCGCCGTCGCGGATCTCGCCAAGGCAAGCAACCTGCTGGTGATCGTTTCCACCTGGGG
>CAXTTX010000610.1:0-2653 GCA_964247045.1 uncultured Verrucomicrobiales bacterium
GGCCCCCTCAAGTGCTCGATTGAGCCCGAATAAGGTTCACCGAACAAAGCCTTGGGCTCGGGCCCGCAATCCGGAGATATGGGCAGTATCCACGGCTGCTTTTCCTTCAGCGCCTTGCCTTCCGTGCAAACATCTTCCCGTCTTGCCTCCTTCACGGGCACCTCGGATACAAGCTGCGCCACCGACACCCTCCTCGGCGGCCGGAAGCGCTGC
This sequence comes from uncultured Verrucomicrobiales bacterium, assembly GCA_964247045.1. Taxonomy (GTDB): domain Bacteria; phylum Verrucomicrobiota; class Verrucomicrobiia; order Verrucomicrobiales; family Akkermansiaceae; genus Luteolibacter. Next base: position 214 of record CAXTTX010000610.1, read on the forward strand.
AAGGGCACCGCGCAATCCGGCCGCCACGGTTCCGCGGGAAGCGTCAGCGGTTCACCCGCCGCGGGATGCATCACCACGGAATCCGGCTTGTGTGAATTCCCAGGCAGCGGGATTCCCACCCGGCCCGTGCCTAACAACCCTTCCAGCTTCGCGAGCGTTTCCGCCCAACGCGCCGGCTCCGGCATCTGCTTTCCAAACCACTCGCGTTGCGCCGCCGTGGCAAAGGTTGTTTCCGCATCCAAGTGCAGGGCAATGACCGGAGCTTCCAGTTTCAGGGATTCCAGCAAGGTCTGCATCGGCGCCAGCATCCCCTCCACCGCCGTCTGTGGCTCCGGCAAGCGGACCCCGCGCTCCACCTCATCTCCTGAATCCAGCAGCAGGCGGAGCGTCAGCCCTTTCGCCGCCAGATGGCGCGCCCCCAATCTCCCGGCCAAGGTATGCAGCAGCCGCTTGATTGCAAAAACCAGCGGGTCCAGCGCCACCACCGGATCATCAAAATTGAACACCTGCCCGAACGATTCCGGTTCCCGGTACAACCTCAACAACCGGCAGGTCCGCGCGTGCAGGACATCATGCCAGTTTCCCGCGTCCGCTCCCAGCCGCTCGATCAGCGCCTGCCGGGGCAAGGCCATGAACTCGCCCAGCGTCTTCAGACCCCAAAGCTCCAGCAAATGCATCGGGCTTTCCCTCGCAGGCAAGCAACCCAGCATCGCCAGTGGCAAATGCCTCAGGCCTTCCGGCACCACCATGCTCCCCCCTGTTTCCTCGTGCCGCGCCGCCAGTCCCGCGAGATCCGGAGTCGCCGCCCGCGCGTGCCAGATCGCCGAATCCGGCAATGCCATCTCCTCCAGCAAGCTTGCCGCGGAGCGCGTCCTGCCGGACAAATCAATCGTCACCAGATCCGGCGCCGTCACTTCATAGTCGGGCGAAACCGATTCCGCGTGGAGGATCAGCTCTTCTAACAAAATTTTCTCCGCCACCGGGTCGCGCGGAATCACCTTGAGCCCCGGGCAACGGACCAGCGCCCGGTTGAGCGGCCATCCCGCCTGTAAGCCGGCGAAACGCGCCTCCGCATTGATCGCCAGCAAGGGCAGCTTCTCACGCGAGGCATTGTCCTTCCCCTCCGCCAGCAAGGCACAGGGCAGTCCTCTTGCCTTCGGCTGCGACCGTAAGCTCGCCACCATCGTGAAGTCCGGAATATGGAGCGCGGCGAACATGGCTTCAGGTGGCGCGGCGCAAGCCTTCCGAAACGGCATGCAACCTTTCCCTCAGTTCCTCCGGAAAAGCATCGAAATCCCGCAGGGTGAGATTCGCGGAGAGCGTCATCCGGCGCACCGCGCAAGGCACCAGCGGAAACGGCGCGAGCACGATCACCCGGCCTCCCTTGCGCTCCGCCGATTGCTTCACACGCCACCACGCGGAGGCGGGGATGGTCGCCAGATCCCGCGCCTTCAGCCCGGTGGCGTCGAGCAGCACCAGCGGCACGTTCCCATCGCGCACCACCAGATCCGCCGCCTTGATCATCTCCAGCGCGGAGGTACACCGCACCCACAGCAGCTTGGAACAGGCCTCCGCCGTGTAGGATGCGGGGTCGAAGGAATCCGCGCCATCCACCAGGATCATCTCCGGAAAAGGAGCGATTTCCTCCCGCTCACCCAGCAGTCCGGCCACCAGCAGAGAGATCCCCGAACCCGGCCCCGCAGGCACCACTTCGGAAATGGCTCCTTGGGGGAATCCATTCAAATCAAATGGGTTATTCACCTTTTCGGGCAAACGAGCCTCTTCGCGGACGCCATGCGCCTGCGGGAATTTTTCCCGCAGTTGCTGTCGTAAAGTTTCCAGCGTCGCCGCGCCCATGGCGGGAACTTTTACCCCGAAATAAATAGTGTTCAATAGAACATTTCTAATTCATCTCACACTGGGAGTATTTCGGGGAGTTTTCCATTCCCATTGTCCCTTCCCCGGAAAACCGGCATGGTGCCGCCGTGCGAATCCTGGCTGTCGCTGATCTCCATTACGCCCTGCGCCAGTTCGACTGGGTGGGTGAACGTCTGGATGACTTCGACCTTCTGGTCCTGGCCGGCGACCTGCTCGACCTGGGTTCCGCCGTGGAGATGGATGTCCAGGAAGTGGTCGTCCGGAAGTATCTCAAACGCTTCGCCGCCCGGCGCACGCTGCTTTCCTCCTCCGGGAACCACGACATCCAGGAAACGCTCCCGGACGGCGAACGCGCCGCGAGCTGGATGGAGTCCCTCGCCGCGCCGAACCTGAAGCCGGACTACCGCTCCTACGACCGGGATGGCGTGCTGTTCAGCATTTGCCCGTGGTGGGATGGACCGGACACCCGCGCGAAGGCGGAGCAACTCCTGCGGGAGGATGCTTCACGGGAAAAGCGCACGTGGATCTGGCTGCATCACAATCCGCCCGCGGGCACGCCCAT
>CAXTTX010000611.1:0-2648 GCA_964247045.1 uncultured Verrucomicrobiales bacterium
CCGCGTGGAGGACGCGCCCGGGTCGTCCGCCGAAAAATAGGCACCATCCGGTTCTCCTGTTAGGAATGAGACCCGATCGGCGGGCGACATGGTTTCATATTTCCCCGCGAGCCAGGACCAGATGCCCTCCCCCGGCAGGGTGCAGTCGATAGCGAGCCGGTGCATCCTCCCCGCGCCACCCTCCTCCTTCAGCACACGATAGACCTCCTCGCGGTCCGCGGCCAGCCAGCCCTCGAGGATGGATCTGGTCTCGGCCCGATCCCACAGCTTCCGCACCTCCGGATCGGCCAGCAGCGCGCGGAAATCGAAGCCCGGGGGAAACTCCAGGTCCGCCACGAAAAACCGGAAAGGCAGCTCATGGTCCGCGGTTCCCGATCTCACCCGCTCCATGAAGTCCATCAGGGGCGCATTGCCCTCCTTCACGGTCTCCTTGAGCAAGGATCCCATGAGCCTCGATCCGGCATCGCCTCCGGGTTTACCTTCACCTTCGCGGAACATCTTCCCCTCCGTTTGAAGCAGCTGCAACCCTTCCTCCACGTGACCGGGCGGCCAATTCCCGGCCACCCGTGCGGCAAGCCAGCCGCGCTGGGTGTTGTTAGGATGCGCGAGAAACCAGGCGACCGCGCCATGCGGGTCGATTTGCTGCCAACGGGCAAAAATCGCGTCGGCGATCTGCCGGCCGGGGCTCGAGTGCGGCATGTTATTCGGGTCCGCCAGGCAGTCCATCAGCGCGGTGTGAAGTTCCCCGGGCGTCCAATCGGCCAGCAACTTCGCGAGCACCACAGGCGCGGATTCCTCACCACCCTCGGCCAGCCGCATGGCCAGGGCGATGAGGTCCGGATGGATCTCCCGTTTGCCATTCTCCCGGGTGCGGATCGGGGTGGCGGGAGCCGCATCCTTTTCGCGCGGCGGCGCGGAGGCGGACGATCTGATGGATCGATCACCCGCTGCAGGGAAAGCCCCCCCGGCAGCAGTGGCCCAGCCTGCCCAGCCACCCGCGAGCAGGGCCGCGTTGAGGAGGAACAACAGGCCTTTTTTCATCGTCGCGAGCGTGTGGGGCGAGGCGGGTGGAGTCAAGGTGGGGGCGTCTGGTTGAACCGGTAACCCGCGCCACGCACGGTCTCGATGAGCCGCGGCACGGCTGGGTCCGGCTCGATCTTGCGGCGGAGGTTGAGGATGTGCTGGTCGAGGGTGCGGGACTCTGGGAAATACTCCAGCCCCCAGCACTCGTTCAGCAATTCATCCCGCGTGACGACTTCCCCCTGGCGGGCGGCGAGGAGGAGGATGACCTTCACCTCGCGCACGGTGAGCGGGACTTCCTTGCCTTCGCCGATGGCTAACAGGCGCTTCGGGTGGATGTGCCAAGGGCCGAAAGGAATGGCACCGGGGGAAGCGGTGGCTGGATTGTTAGACGTGGGACTTCCGGAAGAGGTGTCCGGTTTTTCCAGGCGGCGGATGACGCTGCGGATGCGGGCGAGGAGCTCGTGCTTGCCGAAGGGCTTTCTCAGGAAATCATCGGCACCGAGCTCGAGGCCGAGGACGACATCGACTTCCTCGGATTTCGCGGAGAGGAAAATGACGGGCGTGTGCCGGTCATGGCGGCGGATGGCGCGGCAGACCTCGTAGCCGCTGGCACCGGGCATCATGATGTCCAGCAGGACCATCTCCGGTTTGCGGGCCTGCCACGCGGCGATGGCATCGGTGCCATTGGCGGCGGGGATGACCTGGTGGCCTTCCGCCTCCAGCAACTCGGTGACGGCCTCGCGCGTCACGGCATCGTCCTCGGCAAGGAGGATGATCATGAGGGCACGCCCCTTTCCACGCCGGGGATCCTGAGGCGGAATTTCGCGCCCTTGCCGGCGTCCTGTGTTAGAAGCTCCAGTTCGCCACCCATCTGGCGGGCGAGGTCGCGGCTGATGGAAAGGCCGAGGCCGGTGCCGGAGGCGCCCTCGTTCACGCGGGAGTCCGCGCGCTCGAAGGGGAGGAAAACCTGCGTCCTCGCGTCGGCGCGGATGCCGGGGCCGTTGTCCTCCACCTCCACGAGCAGGCTGCCGGACTCCAGCGAGACGGCGACGCGGGCCTTCGCGGATTCCCCGGCGTATTTCTCCACGTTGGAAAGAAGGTTGGAAAGGATCTGCGAGAGCGCATCGCGGTCCAACAGGATGCTTTCTGATAGATCGCAATCATACTCGCAGGTGATCGACTTCCGCTCGAACAAGGGGGCGAAGGTCTCGCGGACACCGCGCAGGACTTTCGCCACATCGCAGGAAGCGGCATGGACTTCCGACTTGCCGCGCTCGATCCGGGCGAAGGCCTGCACGTTGTCCACGATGCGCGAGAGCCGGGCGGTTTCCTCGCGGATGAGGCCGAGGCGGCGGCGGACCTTGCCCGCGACGCCTTGCAGGTGATCCAGCGCGAGGTCGGTGTTGAGCAGGAGGTTGGTGAGCGGCGTGCGGAGTTCATGCGAGACGCGGTTGACGAAACTGACGCGCTGCTCGGCGAGGCGCGTGGCTTTCCGCTGCCAGGAGACGATGGCGACCCCGCCGCCTAACAAAACCGTGGCGAGCGCAAAGGAACCGGCGAGCAAGGGCACGTTCCAGGTGATGGCCTCCCGCACCGGATAGAAACGCTGCAAGGTCCAATCGCCG
>CAXTTX010000612.1:0-2629 GCA_964247045.1 uncultured Verrucomicrobiales bacterium
AAAGCCATCCATGCCGGGCATCATGACATCCACGATCACCGCTTCATAGGGCGAAGCAAGGGCTTCCTCCAGCCCTTCCGGCCCGGTGTGGCGCAATTCCACGCCGTATCCGAGGGGGGTGAGATAGTCGCGGATCAAGCCCGCGAGTCGGCGGTCATCGTCCACGACAAGAAGGCGCCGGTTGCCTTGGGTTTCCGTCATGGAGCGTTTCATAGCAGTGTACATCGAGATCCGCCCAAAGGTTTTACACAAACTTAACATTTTTGCACGCAAGTCCACACACGCCTTTCACAGGGCAGGGGTTTCATCGGCACTATCCCCAACAAAAGGGGAAACAGCCAACCCATCAAAAAACATGAAAGCAAACCGCATTCTCCTGGCCCTGTCTCTGATCGTCGCCTCGGTGGCCGGAGCAAAGGAGCCACCCAAGCCGCCAGGCGACCGTCGTCCGCCTCCCCCGCCCCTGCTGCGCCCCTTGGACGCGGATAAGGATGGCTCGTTGTCTGCCGAGGAAATCGCCAATTCATCGGCCGCCTTGGCGGAGTTGGACAAGGACGGCGACGGCACGCTGAGCCGGAAGGAAATCCTGCCCCCGCCACCGAAGAAACATGACAAGGGCGACGACGATGACGAGGAAGCGGGTGCCACTCCCCCGCCACCTCCGGGCGGCGGTGAGAAAGGTGGCGGTGGTAAAGGGGGAGAGAAGGGCCTGGGCACGATCGTCGGCGCGCTCGACGTGGACAAGGACGGAACGCTTTCGGCGGATGAAATCGAGGACGCCCCGCAGAACCTGCTGACCCTGGACAAGGACGACGATGGCGCCATTACGCCAAAGGAGCTGAAACCGAAGAAGCCGCCTGGAAAAGGCGGCAAGTGAACCCGGGAGCCTTCGCCCCCAAACAACCAACAACCATGAATAACTGTCAAACCATCTGCCTGCTCACGCTCATTGGCGCGGGCAGCGCCATGGCCGCGCCGCCTCAAAAAGAGGAACGCCGGCCTCATCCCGTACCGCCCTTGTTCGCGGCGCTGGATACCGACCACGACCGCAAGCTCTCCACGGAAGAGGTAAACGCCGCTCCGGAAGTCCTCGCGAAACTGGACAAGAACGGGGATGGTGACATCACCCTCGATGAACTCCACGTCCCGCCGCCCGAAACCAAGGGCGACGACGAGGATGAAAAGGACAAGGACGAACCGAAGGGTCCACCTCCAGGGAAAAGACTGCCACCTCCGCCGGTGGTCGCGGTACTGGACGCCGATCATGATGGAACGATTTCCGCCAAGGAGATGGAGAACGCTCCGGACTCCCTGAAGGAACTCGACAAGAACGGCGACGGTGAACTCTCCCCGGAGGAACTCATGCCGCACGGGCCACCACCGGGTGGTGGTGGCAAGCGTGAGGGCGGGGGAAGACGTCCGCCCCGGCCATCCGGCGGTGGTGAAGGAGAAGGCCCCGAATAAACAACAACCTCTCTGCGGTGTCAGGCTGCAGTGTTCAGCGGCCCGTCCCGGATGGATTCACCGGGGCGGGCTTTTTCTTGCCTGGAGGTTCCGGTCGGATTCAATCCCAAAACCCGTGGATCCGGTCGATCTCACGGCGGTTGCGCTTGGTGGGGCGTCCGTGCGGCGCGTCCTTTCTCGCCTCGAACCAGAGCTTTTGCGCCTCGTGCGCCGCTGCATCCGTTAGATCCTCGTAGCAGGCCCGGGCTTCCAGAGAACCGACGCGTTTCTCGATCACCGCCTTGACGGTCACTTTCCGCAGGCCGGGACCTTCCGGAAAGGGAATCTCAAGCAAATCACCCGGCTGGACGGATGAGGCCGGCTTCAGCGGGTGACCATTGCGCCGGACTTTTCCGTCGGTGCAGAAATCTGCCGCCAGACCGCGGGTTTTGAAAAATCGGGTGGCCCAAAGCCACTTGTCAGCGCGTGCGGATTCTTGCATGGGAAACGGATTTCTGACCCCGGACCACAGCGAGCTTAGCAGGTCCGTGGCAAAGGACAGTTACACAATTCCCCCCCGATTGGAATGGCGGTTAGACCCGAAACGGAGGCATATGAACACCGTATGCAAACGAAATTGTTTGTTCAATCGATGCCCCAGGCGGGCATCTTCGAAGCCATGGCCCCCTACAGCATCTGGCTCTGGCTGGCCGCGGGCATCGTGATCCTGGCCGTGTTTTTCCGGCCGGTATTGCAACTCCTCGGAGTCGTCATCATCCCGAAAGACCGCATCGGGCTGGTGACCAAGAAATTCGTGCTCGTCGGCAAAAAACGTGAATTGCCGAGCGGACGAATCATCGCGGTGGACGGCGAGGCCGGCTACCAGGCCCAGACACTCGCTCCCGGCCTGTATTTCTGGCGCTGGATCTGGCAATATGAAGTGACGCTCCAGCCGCTGACCGTTGTGCAGGAGGGCCTGATCGGCCTGGTGATGGCGAAGGACGGCGGCGAACTCATCCCAGGCGCGGTGCTCGGCCGCCGCGTGGAATGCGAGATGTTCCAGGACGCGGGGATGTTTCTCCGCTCCGGCGGCCAAAAGGGTCGGCAAGCGGCCAACCTCACGCCCGGAAACTACCGGATCAACACGTTCCTCTATGACGTGACCTTGGCGAAAATGACCCAGATC
>CAXTTX010000613.1:0-2620 GCA_964247045.1 uncultured Verrucomicrobiales bacterium
CCGGCCTCCTCGCAGGCACTGCCTCGGGATGCCTGGCCATCGCCTTGGCACTCCCGTCGCACGCCGCTGAGATCAGCCTCAAGGCCGGCGGCGACGCGGCCGGAGCGACTTCGTTCAATGCCGCGTTGAACTGGAATCCCGCCGTGGCTCCCTCGGCAGGGAACACCTACGTGGTCGGTGTCCAATTCCTCCGCACTCCTCCCAATAACGGCAGCTACACCTTCGGCGGCGATTCACTTGCCCTCAATGCCGGCGGTGCCATCATCTACAAGGGCACCGGCAATACCGGCATCATTACGATCAACAATTTCATCCTCAATGGCGGCTTTATCCGCAGCGGTGCGGGCGGCGGTGACGTCATGCACATCGCGGGCGGAATGGCCGTCAATGGCACCGGCTCCTACCTTCTCGCGGACCAGAGTGCTTACATCATCGATTCCATCATCACCGGCACTGGCACACTCGCCACGCAATCCGCGGGCGGCGGCTTCTACATCACCTTCAACGGTGCCAACACCTACACCGGCAATCTCACGGTCTCCACCACCCAAGCCGCCGCGATGACCGTACTCTCCAACACGAGCCATTGGAAATTCGCCATCGGCGCAACCGGCGTGAACAACACCATCACCGGCGCGGGCAAGGTCACCTTCGACGGTGCCTTCGACATCGATCTCACCGCCGCCGGCAACACCGTTGGCAACAGCTGGAACCTCGTCAACGTCGGCACCCTCGTCGAAACCTTCGGCACTACCTTCAGCATCCCCGGTTTCACCGAGAACGCCAATATCTGGACTTCCACGGATGGCAAATACCAGTTCATCGAGGCCACCGGCGTACTCGCCCGCATCGCCGCGGACACCGATAAAGACGGTCTCCCGGACCAATGGGAAATCGGTAACTTCGGCGATCTCACCCAGGCCGCCGTCGATGGTTTCGATGGCGAAGGCGTCTTCGTCGATGGTGACTTCGACGACGACCTCGCCTCCAACCTTTCCGAGTATCTCGCGGGCAGCAATCCCACCAACCCCAACTCCTGGCCGGACACCGATACCGACAACCTCAATGACGGTTGGGAAAAATATCACTTCACCGGCAGCCTCGCCTACACCGGCGCTGACGATCCGGACAACGACTTCAACACCAACGCCGCCGAATTCGCCGCCGGCACCATTCCATCCTCCGCATTCAGCTACCCGGACCTGGATGACAACGGCAATGGCGACGGCCTCAACGACGGCTGGGAAATCAAATACTTCGGCAGCATCTCCCACCCGGATGCCACCCCCGGCGGTGACCCGGACGGCGACCTCTTCACCAATCTGGAAGAACAATTGGACAACACCAATCCCACCGTCCAGATCTCATCGCGGGATACGGATGGAGACCTTCTTCCGGACGGTTGGGAAGTGAAATACTTCGGATTGCCGGGAGAGACGCTGGCCGTCATCCTGCCAAAGCAATCGGAGTTGGGTGATCCCGACGGCGACACCTTTTCAAACCTGTCGGAAAGACAGGCCGGAACCAATCCAACAGATCCGGGGTCAACGCCCGGCCCCTTGGCCTGGTGGCATTTCCAAGAAGCGACGACCGGCGCCGTTCCCGCGACCGCAAACAACCTGGTTCTCGACTCCTCCGGAAACGCCTATCACATGCGCACCTACAGTGCCGCGACGGCTCCCGAATACTCCACGGACGTGCCCTTCGCCACGATTCCCAACGGAGGCCTCGCCAACACCGCCTCGCTGTATTTTGACGGCGGGCTGGATGGTTCCCTCCTGGACCTCGTTTATACCGAGGGGAATGCCCTGCGCACAACCACGTTCACGGCATGGACCATCGAAGCCAGTTTCAAGCTGGATGCCACGGATCGTGACCAAGGCATCTTTTCCAAGGATGGCAATCCCATCGGGGGACAGTCCCCCTTCCATATGAAGTATTACCTTCCCACGGGAACAGTCGAGGTGGGTATCGTCGATGGTTCTGGAGTCGCCCGCTATGTCCGGGCTACCGTCCCGATCGTTGCGGGACAGTGGTATTCCGTTGCCGCCACCGCGGACGCCACCACCCTTTCGATTTGGCAGAAAGGGCCCGGAGATACCGCCTACACCCTGCAAGGCACCACCGCCATTACCGGAGCTTTCTACAATACCTCCCCGGGGCTGGACGATGCATGGGCCGCCGGGCGCATACGGTGGAATGGCGGTGAGCAGGACTACCTGAAAGGACGCATTGACGAGGTGCGCATCACCGCGGGTGTCATCCCGTCGTCTTCTTTCGTGGCCAGCTCGGGTTCGCTTGACTCGGACAACGACGGAATGCTGGACACTTGGGAAACCACCTTTTTCGGTACGGGCAACCTCTCCGAAACCGCTACCGGGGATTTCGACCAGGACGGCACGAACAACCTCACCGAATTCCGCCTGGGACTGACCCCTAACAGCGGCTCCTCGCGCTTCTCCGCGGCCCGCTCCTCCGCGGGGCAGCTGGCATGGCCCAGTGTCACCGGTGTCACCTTCAAGGTTTACCGGAGTGACAACCTGGCCACCTGGACCTACCTCGGCACGGTTCCCGGCACCGCCACCACGGCCACCTTCACCGATCCCTCGCCACCCGTGGG
>CAXTTX010000614.1:0-592 GCA_964247045.1 uncultured Verrucomicrobiales bacterium
CGCGGCGAAATCACCGGACATCTCCGGCGTCCAGGTGATGCCCTCCGGCGGCGTTTCAGGGTCCAAGGTGTAGCCGGTGGGGTCCATGGGGGTGTCCGCGGCGGCGGGTTGGCGCGCGTGGAACTTGCGCTCGAGTTCCTGATAGGAACGTCCCAGCGTCTCGACGTCCGCCTGGCCGTCTCGCCAATATTTCTCCGGGATGTAGTCGGGTCTGGCGGTCGCGGGTTGGGGTTCCTGGGTGGAGGGTGGAGAGGAAGAGGATGGCGAAGCGGAAGCGCCAGCCAGGGTGGGAGCAACGGCCGCCCCGCCGCCTCCGGCGGTTTCCAGAACGGCGGCGGACATCAGGGGTGTGGATGGGTATGAGGGAGTTGGTTTCATGATGGGCGAGGGATGGGAGAGTATAATTGTTAGATGGATGGGTTGCAGTTCCTGGCGGCTCAGCGTTTCCAGGCTTTGGATTTCCCCACGACCGGTTTCGCGGCAGGGCTGTCCGTCACCGGCGGCGGATTGTCTTGTTCCCCCTCCAGCCCGTCCACCCGGCCCAGGTAACGGCGGCGGAACTCCGCGACCGGGAAGTGCTCCCGCGCGTAGG
>CAXTTX010000614.1:602-2605 GCA_964247045.1 uncultured Verrucomicrobiales bacterium
CGGCGTGAGATCGCCGAAGCCCGGCTCGCGCCGCGACCAAATTTCCGCGGGAAATTCCATCGGCAATGGTGGCGGTGGCTCCATCGCGTCGAGGCCGATTTCCAGCTTCACCGGAAAGCTCAGCATCCGCGCCACATGGCCGCGCGCCAGCTCCGCCAGGGTCTCGAACTCCGGCAACAGGAACACCGTCTTCGTCCTCACGTCCACCATGCCGATGTAGGAATCGCCATGGAACAGGTGCCGGTGGATATAACAATGGAAGGATTGCAAATGGTGGTTCATGGCTTGTTGGAAAGTTTGCCCGGGTTGTTGGTGCTATTGTTGTCCTCATCCGGATCGGCCGGGCCTGCCTTCGTGCCATCGGCCGCGGCGGTGTTGAGAATGTCCGAGAAAACGGAGCGCACGCCGTCGCGATAGGCGGCGCCGGTCGCGCTCATGCCGTCGTCCGGACTGAAGACGGAGCCCATGAAATTGTGGCGTGCCATGGCGAGGGCCAGCCATTGTTTTCCGGCCTTTCCGCCGAAAAGCTCGCGGGTGAGCCGCAGGTATTTGCGTTTCGCGTCGCGGGTTTTCGCATTCGCCTCGGTGACGGCGGCGTGCAGCGCGAGGGGGTCTTCCAGTAGATCGTCGTTCATCGGTTCTGTTTGTTAGAGATGGTCTGCTATTCCGGGAGATCGCTGTTGCGTTTTTCCAACTTCATCCCTCCCCGTCCCCGGGAAACGCCCTCCGCCGACGACAGCAACTGTCGTTGCTCCATGCGGGCGCATCTTCCGAAGGAGTGTTTCATCTTTGATGGCCGCTACATGGCGGGCTTCACACCCATCTTGCCCATGGCATCGGCGCCGGCGGACATCATCTGCATCTCGGCCTGCTGCTGTTGGGCGGCGGCACGGCCCACGCGGATCGCCTTCACGTCGCGCATGCCGCGCAGGATCTCTTCGGAAACCCCGTCGTTGCGCGCGGATTGACGGAGGTAGATGTCCACGTCGATGTTATCCATCGCCGAAGGGTCGTGTGCAGCGAGGTTGGCGGCGCGTTCCAACAGGCGGTCGGAAGCGGCCGTCTCCGCCTGGCGTAGCGCCAGCGCGATGCGGCTCTGGTACATCACCTTCGGCGCGGGCACCTCGTCGGGGGAACCCGTCCGTTTGATCCGCACGGCGTCGGGAATTTCGCTCATCTTTCCAAAGGCTCCGGCGCGGAAGAGGATCGCGAAGATGCGCTCCATCATGATCTGGAAATCCGCCGTGAAGCGCGAGAAGGAGGGCGAGAATGGCATCAGCTTCTCCGCCGCCAGTTCGGAAACCTCGCGCGCGGTCATCTGCTTTTCCCGGTCCGCGAACATGCGGAAGAGATCCGTGTGGAAAGCGGCGCGGATGGCCCGGCGGTCGTCCTCGATCTCTTCTATCAGCCCGTTCGGGTTCGAGTTCGTCACCCACTCCTGCGGCAGGTGGCGCGAGCGCGAGTTGAAAACCGTGACGCCACCCGGCCGCAGGTCCACGTTGCCCACCATGTCGTCCGGTTGCAGCGTCGGCGGCACCGCCTGCTTGTGGCGCACCACCTGGAGGATCTGCTTGGTCTTGTTCGCGTTGACGATCGCCGCCTCCACCTGCTCGAAAGGGCCATAGCCGTATTGCTGGCGGCTGCCCGTGCGCTTCAGGTAGCGCGTCACACAAAAGGGGAACTCCTCGAAGCCATCACGATGCAGCACCACCTTGCAATCCTCCGCGACCCACACGCTGGCCCAGGGCAGGTTGAACTTGTCGCTCTTCGTGCGGTCGCGCTCCAGCCGCGGGAAGACCGCGTGGATCATCCAGTGCGAGGTGTTCGTCCCCTTTTCACGGAATTTCTCCCAGCTCCGCGCCAGCTTCTCATGCGCCACCACCACCTCCTCGCCGAAGGTCTGCACCAGCTGCGAAATCGAATACTCCCGCCGCAGGAAAATCGTGTCCACGTTCCCGTCCGCGTCTTCTCGATGCAAAACGATCCGACCGGATGCGCCTGGA
>CAXTTX010000615.1:0-2599 GCA_964247045.1 uncultured Verrucomicrobiales bacterium
CCCGCCAGTATGCCAAGCGCCAGGAAACCTGGTTCCGCCGCGAGAAATGGCTGCAGGAGTGGCGACCTTGATCCCTATTATCGGCCTGACCTGTCGCTTGCGTACCGGAGCGGGGACACTCCTGTCCCCGTCACCGTATGCTACCCCGCTCCCTTCTTGCTCTTGAACTACTGCCACTCTCTTCAGATCGCCAGGCCGCGGGTTCCGTGTTCCATGATTCACCTGAATCTCCGCATCACCCCCCGCCCAGATCCCCCAGATATTCCCAGATCGCCTTCTGGACATTCTGGAATCCCCGCGCCTGCGGCACCGCATACATCGGCGTCCATGGCAACTTTGCTGATAGAAAATCCGCGGGCACCGGCACCATCGTCACGCCCTCTTTTTCACACAGCTTCATCACCCGCCGGAGATGCCACGCGGAGGAACATACCCCCACCCTCTTCCAGCCTTTTTCCGCCACCAGCTTCTTGTATTCCCGGATCTCCTCGGAGGTCGTCCGCGGCGTGGAAATGCGCGTGATCGCCTCCTCCGGAATTCCCAGCTCATGCCAGACCTCCGCCGTATCATCGGCCAGCGAGCGACTGCCGCGGATATCGGTCACACTCAGTCCACTCGCCACCAAGTGCTTCACCTCCCCTTTCGAGAACATTCGCGCGGGTACGATCAAGCGGTCTCCGGATGGGCCCAACTGGACATTTCCGCCCGGCGTCGCCGACGACCCGCCGCCGAGCACACAAATCGCGTCAAAGGGTTCCACCGGCCCCGCCGTCTTTTGGTAAGGCTTCTCCAGCGTCGCTAACAACCACGACCCTGTCCACGCGTTTCCAGAAACCGTGTAGACCACCAGCACCAGGATGGCCATTACGCGCCCCCACCGTTTCGATCCCGGCCAGCAAACGAGAACCATCAGCCCCAGCCAAATCAGCCCCGCGGGCATGATCAGGAAACCGATCACTTTTTTGGCGATCAGCATCGAGGGGAAGGACGACAAGAGCAGCCCGGCGCAGACGCCTATGGCAAGCAACAGGGGCCGGGTCCACGGCATCAGATAAACCTTCACCGGCGGATGGATAACATTCCCCGGGCTTCCGAGTCCAACGGATTGCACGGCCAACTTGCCCTTGCCCCGCGCTCTCCCCGTCCCTACCAATGCGGTGCCGCCTTCGCCATGAAGCTCCTCGTCCGACTCGCCACTTTTGCCCTGCCGCTCGTTCCGGCAGGTCTGCTCGCCATGGAGGGACACACCGCCCCGCCGCCGTTTGTCACTGCCATCGAACGTTTCCCGGCGGAGGAATCGGCCCGCGGCTTGTCGGACATCGGTGAAAAACTCTCCTTCCGGGCCGGTGAGCAACCTTTCCTCGTCGTCGCCACGATCATCTTTTTGCTGGCGATCATCCACACCTTCTTTGCCGGTCCCGTGACCAAGCTCTCCCACAAGGTGCAACACGACCACGAGGCCAGGGTCCGGAAAAAGCGGGCCAGCCAGGGCAGACCCACGACCGCCGACGACCTCGTCAGTTTCAAGGGCACCATGCTCCATTTCCTCGGCGAGGTGGAAGCCATCTTCGGCATCTGGGCCATCGTCCTCATGGTGGCGATGGTCGGGTTCCACGGGTTCGCCGCGATGAAGTCCTACTTTGCCGGCGTGAATTTCACCGAGCCGATGTTCGTCGTCATCATCATGGCCTTTGCCTCCACGCGGCCGATCCTGAAATTCGCCGAGACTTGCCTCGGGTTCTTCGCGAATTTCGGCAAGCAGTCTCCTGCGGCCTGGTGGCTTTCCATCATGACCGTCGCGCCGCTGTTAGGTTCCTTTATTACCGAGCCGGGTGCCATGACGATCGCCGCGATGCTGCTCGCGCGGAAGTTCTACAAGCTCCGTCCGACTCCCCGCTTCGCCTACGCCACGCTCGGCCTGCTCTTCGTGAATGTTTCCGTCGGCGGTGTTCTCACCAATTTCGCCGCGCCGCCGGTGCTCATGGTCGCCCAGAAATGGGGCCTGACCACGCTGGAGATGCTGGTTCACTACGGCGACAAGGCGATCGTCTCCATTTTCGTCTCCACCGCCATCTACTGGTTTTTCTTCCGCAAGGAACTCGCCGCGATGAAGGAGCGGGCGGGCGATCACGATGGCGACGGGCAGGGCGACCTCGCGGAAAAGGACCGCCCCGTCCCCTTCTTCATCACGCTCGCCCACCTCCTCTTCATGGCGGCCACCGTCTTCTTCGCCCACGATCCCGCCCTCTTCATCGGCGGGTTCCTCGTTTTCATGGCGTTTTCACAGGCCACCGCGCGACACCAGCAGCCGGTCAATCTCCGTGGCCCCATTCTCGTCGGTTTCTTCCTCGCCGGACTGGTCGTCCACGGTGGTTTGCAGGGGTGGTGGCTGGCCCCACTTATTTCCAGCCTGTCGGAAGTTCCCCTTTTCCTCGGCTCAACCCTGCTGACGTCTTTCAACGACAACGCCGCCATCACCTATCTGGCCAGCCAGGTGGAGGGACTCACCCCGCAGATGAAATACGCCGTCCTCGCGGGTGCCGTCACCGGCGGCGGCCTGACGGTCATCGCCAACGCGCCCAACCCCGCCGGACAGGCC
>CAXTTX010000616.1:0-2581 GCA_964247045.1 uncultured Verrucomicrobiales bacterium
CTGCAACCGAAGCTGGATCCCGCGAAATCCCTCACCCCGGCAACGGTTACCCTGGGCAGCGTTTCGCTGCTGATGGGCCTGCTGGGCACGGTGGATGGCGCGGTGATCGTGGGCTCGGAGGTGGGTTTCACGCCGGTGACGGTGGATGCCAGCGGCGAGACCGCCGTGCTGACGGTGAACAACGCGGCGGCAGGGAACTTTTACACGCTCAATGGCGGGGTTCCCGTCCTGAACATGAACAACGCGGGTGGCGGGTTCATCTACAATCTGGCCTTCGCGGGGAACCCGATGAAGTTGCTTTCGGATGGTTCCGGCACGCAGGTGTATGGTCGCCTGATCCGCTTCGCGTATGGTGAGATCGTGAGTCCGGCGGCGCAGGCGGGTGTGGGTTACTTCAACTACATGGCCGCGGCGGTGGATTTCAACGGTCCGAAGGGCGCGTTCGCCCCGACGGACGCCTCGCCGGTGATCGGTTTCATCGGCTTCATTTTCTCCGCCACGAACCAGGCGGGTTGGCTCAAGCTGCAGGTGGACCCGACGGGCGGGGTAGCGGATCTGGATCCCAGCGCGTTCAAGTTCACGATCCTCGACTGGGCCTACGAGACGGTGGCCGGGGAAAGCATCACGATCCCGAATACGACCGCTGCTCCGGAGCCGACGAGCCTGGCAAGCCTGGCGGTGGGTGCGGCGGGATTGCTGGGGCTGCGCCGCCGGCGGAAGGAGCGGCTGGAGGCGCATGCGGCAGAGGTGGACTGATGGGGACGTGGAACCTCTTTTGAAAGACGGCGGATCGAAAATATCCGCCGTTTTTTGCGTCCCGGTCATCACGCTTTTTTGATTTGTCTCTTTCCCATGCCTGCCGCTTGTCTTGAACCCGCATCGCCGCTCACCGGGAAGGTGATGCTGGTTGGTTGGGATGCGGCGGATTGGAAGATCATCGATCCACTGATGGGGAAGGGGCAGATGCCGAACCTGGCGAAGCTGATGGCGCGCGGGGTGAGTGGCAACATGCGGACGCTGTATCCGTATTTCAGCCCGATCCTGTGGACGAGCATTGCCACGGGGAAGCGCTCTTACAAACACGGCATCCATGGCTTCAGCGAACCGGTGCCGGGTGGGGACGGGGTGCAGCCGATTTCGAATCTCTCGCGGAAGACGAAGGCGATCTGGAACATGCTGCACCAGGCGGGGAAGACCTGCCAGGTGATCGGCTGGTGGCCCTCGCATCCGGTGGAACCGATCCGCGGGGTGATGGTTTCCGACCAGTTCCGCACCTTTCACCGGTCCTTGCAGGAAGGCTGGCCATTGCGGCCTAACAGCATTCATCCACCGGAGCTGGCGGAGGATCTGGCGAAGTGCCGCATCCATAGCCAGGACCTGACGCCGCAGCAGCTCGCGGCCTTCGTCCCGAAACTGGGAGAGATCGATCCCTCGCAGGAAAAATCGGGCCTCGAGTCGCTGGCGCGGACGCTGGCGGAGGCAAGCACGATCCAGGCAACGACGACGGCGCTGATGCAACTGGAGCCGTGGGATTTCCTCGCCACCTACTTCGACGGGCTGGATCACTTCTGCCATGGCTTCATGAAATATCATCCGCCGAGCCAGCCGGGTGTATCGGAGTGGGAGGCGGAGTTGTATGGCGGGGTGATTGACGCGGCGTACCGGTTTTTCGACATGATGCTGGGCGTGCAGGTGGCGCTGGCAGGTGAGGACGCCACGGTGATCGTGATGTCGGATCATGGATTTCATAGCGATCACCTGCGGCCGGCGAGCACACCGGACACGCCGGGTGGCCCGGCGGCGGAGCATCGGGAGCATGGCATCTTCGTAATGGCGGGGCCGGGGGTGAAGAAAGGCGGGCAGAGGTTGCAGGGGCTGAAGTTGCTGGATGCCTGTCCGACGGTTCTAACATTGTTCGGCTTGCCGGTGGGCGAGGACATGGACGGGGTGCCTGCCTTCGCCGCCTTTGACCGGCCGGTGGTTCCGCGGAGCATTCCCTCGTGGGACGAGGTGCCGGGCGACAGTGGCAGCCATCCGCCGGACATGATGCTGGACCCGCTGGACGCGGAGGAGAGCCTGGCACAGCTGGTGGCGCTGGGATACATCGACCCGCTCGGGGATGACATGGAGCGGAACCGGCGTCGTGCGGTGAACGAGCTGAAGTTCAGCAAGGCGCTTTCCTATCTGGATGCGGGGCACGCGGGCGAGGCGGTGCCATTGTTAGAGGAACTGTGGGCGGATGAGGATCTGGCGGATGCGAGGTATGGCGTGAGCTTGATCCACGCGTTGCTGGGGCTTTCGCAGGCAGGGAAAGCGAGGGAGGTTTTCAACGGGATGTTGGAGCGGAAGGCGCGGGGTGCGGAACCGGCGCGGCGAAAACTTTACGAAAAACTCTGCGGCATCCTCGGCGAAGCGGTGGAGGAAACGACGCCGGGGCAGGAGCACATCCAGGGGCAGTTCGACCGGTTGACGAAGGAGAAGGTGGATTTCAACACGGCGCTGGAGCTGTCCCGGTTGCGCTCCGAGATCGGGGTGAACCCGGCGGCGATTTGTTTGTTAGGGGCGCGGATTTCGGAGGCGG
>CAXTTX010000617.1:0-2562 GCA_964247045.1 uncultured Verrucomicrobiales bacterium
GGATCGCCCGCGAATTTCACGGCGAGCGGCTTCCCCGCCTTCAGCTCCGTGGACATCTTCAAAATCCGCGAACCCTTGTCCGTCCACACCCCCGCGCTCAGGCCGTAATGCGTGTTGTTCGCCTTCTCCACCGCCTCTTCCGGCGTCCGGAAGGTCAGGATCGAAAGCACCGGCCCGAAAATTTCCTCCCGCGCGATCCGCTGGCTCAGCGTGACGTTTGAGAACAGGGTGGGGGGGAAGTAAAACCCCTTCTTCGGCAGCGTGCAGGCCGGCTGATACATCTCAGCTCCTTCCTCCACTCCGGATGCCACCAGCTCCCGGATGCGCCCGAGCTGCGCCTTCGAGTTGATCGCGCCCACGTCCGTGTTCTTGTCCAGCGGATCACCCGTGCGCAGCGTCTTGAGCCGGATCTTCAGCTTCGCCTCGATCACCTCCGCCACGGACTCCTGGACCAGCAACCTCGACCCCGCGCAGCACACATGTCCTTGGTTGAAGAAAATCCCGTTGATGATCCCTTCCACCGCCTGGTCGATAGGCGCGTCCTCGAAAACGATGTTCGCGGCCTTTCCTCCCAGTTCCAGCGTCAGCTTCTTCCCGGTGCCCGCCAGGGCCCGCTGGATGGCCTTGCCGACGTTCGTCGATCCCGTGAACGCGATCTTCGCCGCCAGCGGGTGGTTCACCACCGCGGAGCCGACATCGCCGGCCCCCGTCACAAAGTTCACCACTCCCGGCGGTAGCCCGGCATCCTGCAGGATCGACGCGAACTTCAGCGCCGTGATCGAGGTCGTCTCCGCCGGCTTCAGCACCACCGTGTTGCCGACCGCCAGCGCGGGTGCCAGTTTCCACGCCAGCATCAGCAGCGGGAAATTCCACGGAATCACCTGCCCGACCACGCCCAGCGGCTCCAGCGTCCGTCCGGGGGCTGCGTAAGCCAGCTTGTCCGCCCAACCCGCATGATAGAAAAAGTGCGCCGCCGCCATCGGCACGTCGAAGTCACGAGACTCCTTGATCGGCTTGCCGCCGTCCAGCGTCTCCGCCACCGCGAACTCCCGCGCCCGGTCCTGCAACAGCCGCGCGATCCGGAAAAGATACTTCGCCCGCTCCGCTCCTGGCAGCTTGCCCCAGGTCTTGAACGCGTTCGCCGCCGCCTGATAGGCCGCGTCCACGTCCGCCGCTCCCGCCAGCGCGATCTCCGAAAGCTTCTCCTCGTTGCGCGGGCTGATGGAGTCGAAATACTTCTTCGTCTTCGGCGCGACGAATTTCCCGTTGATGAACAGGCCGTAGCGCTCGTCGATGAACGGTTTCGCCGTCTCCGGCGCGGGATCGAATTCCCAGAGATCGCCGAACAAAAGTTCGCGGGCCGGTTTGGTCTTCTTCGTGGCTGTCGGACGGGCTGGCATGTCGGGAAAGAATGGAATCGTGAAAGGGGAGGGGAGGGCTCAATAGGAACCCGAGGCTTCGGAGAAAGTGTAGGGTGCCTGATAAGCCCCCGTGCGTTCCTTCACGAGTTGCCTCACCAGATCGTTGAGCAGTGCGGAAGCCCCGAAGCGGTAGCGCGTGTTCGTCAGCCACGCGTCGCCCAGCGTCTCCTTCACCGCCACCAGGAAATGCAGCGCCTGCTTCGCCGTGCGGATGCCGCCGGCCGGCTTCATCGCGATCTCCACGCCCGTGGCGAGGTAATGGTCGCGAATGGCCTCCAGCATCACCTGGTTGTTGCCCAGCGTGGCGTTCAGGTTCGTCTTGCCGGTTGACGTCTTGATGAAGTCTCCCGGACGGATCACCCGCATCGCCAGGAAAGACGCGGCACGGATGTTGTCATACGTCTCCAGTTCACTCGTTTCCAAAATCACTTTCAACGTGCTTTCGCCGCACGCTTCCACCACCGCCGCGATCTCATCCTGCACCAGCCCGACCTCTCCTGATAGAAACGCACCCCGGTTGATCACCATGTCGATCTCGTCCGCGCCGTCTTCCACCGCCGCCCGCACTTCCGCGAGGCGGGTTTTCAACGGCGCTTGTCCGGAAGGGAACGCGGTTGCCACCGAGGCGATCTTCACCGACGTGCCCTTCACGTGCTTCGCCGCATGCTTTACCATCGCCGGATAGACACACACCGCCGCCGTCGGCGGGATGTCCGTCCCATCGTGGGGGTGCAGCGCCTTCTGACACAGGGACGCCACCTTGCCCGGCGTGTCCTTCCCCTCCAGCGTCGTCAGGTCCACCATCGTGGTCGCCAGTTTCAGCCCGAAGACCTTCGAGTTCTTCTTGATGCTGCGGGTGCCGTATTTGGCCACCCTTTCCTCGATCCCGATCTGGTCCACCGTGCCGACTTCGTCGATGAGGCGTTGGAGTGCTGGCTTGTTCCGCATACGATTGGGTTAACCTCCTTTGAAAGCCCTCCGCTGCCAAGTTTCAAATGTTCCCGCCCGGAAAAATCTCTTTCCCTGATGGCACCTCTCGTGCATGAATGCCATCCCAACTTACCCCTGCTGAACATGTTCAAGGAATTCAAGGAATTCGCCCTCAAGGGCAATCTCATCGACATGTCCGTCGCCTTCGTCA
>CAXTTX010000618.1:0-2543 GCA_964247045.1 uncultured Verrucomicrobiales bacterium
GGCGGCGTAGTGACGACGGGAGCTTTTGGAGGAAGACATCGGAACCGAAACGTGGCGAGACGTCGCGGTCCATCAAGGCATGTGTTGTGTTTCAAAAGGTCACGACTCGCCTTGCACACCTCGCCGGGTGATCCATGATTCTCTTATGCTAAAACTTGGCCTGATCGGATGCGGGAAAATGGGCACGGCGCTGATCCAGGGGGCGATCCGTGCCGGGGTGGTGGCGGCCGGGGATGTGACGGGCTGCGATCCTTTTGACCAGTCCCGCGAGGCATTCGGCAAGGCGACGGGGGCGAAGGTTTTCACGGACGTTGCGGAAGTGGCGGCGGCGAGCGATGTGCTGCTGCTGGCGACGAAGCCGCAGGACATCGCCGGTGCGCTCGCCACGGCGGCGGAGAAGGCGGGAGGGAAGCCGCGGCTGGTAATTTCGATCGCCGCGGGGGTGACGCTGGCGGCCTTGGAAATGGCAGCGCCGGAGAATTTCCGCGTGATCCGGGCGATGCCGAACACGCCGGCGCTGGTCGGCCAGGGTGCGGCCGGATTTTGTCTCGGCAGCCGTGCCACGGCGGAGGATGCGAAGACCGCGGATTCCTTGCTGGGGGCGGTGGGCATCGCCGTGCAGGTGCCGGAAAAGCTGATGGACGCGGTGACCGGGCTATCGGGCAGCGGGCCCGCTTACATTTACGTGGTCATCGACGCTCTGGCGGACGGCGGCGTGAAGGCGGGCATTCCCCGCGCGGATGCTGTCAGGCTCGCGGCGCAGACGGTGCTCGGTGCCGCGGCGATGGTGCTGGAAACGGGCGAGCATCCCGCCGTGCTCAAGGACATGGTGACCTCGCCGGGCGGCACCACCATCGCCGGGCTCGCCGCGCTGGAGAAGAATGGCTTCCGAAATGCCTTGATCGAGGCGGTGGATGCGGCCGTGCGGCGGGCGGGAGAACTCGGCAAGTGAATGATTTTTAACCTTCCACACCCCATTGGCTTTCCTATGCTCCGCTCCATGACCCACCGGTTGATTGCCCTCGCGCTGGTCTCGGCGACCGCCTTCCATCTTTCCTCCTGCGGCGGTGATTCGGAGATGCCGATCATGGCGGGCAACACCCAGGCAGCATCCGGCGAGGGCGAGGCACTCTATCAGAAGGCGAAGGCCGCGGACGATGCGGGCAAGAAGGGCAGCGCCATCAAGCAGTATGACAAGATGGCGACCAAGTATCCCTTCGCGCCGAGCGCCGCGCAGGCCCGCTTCCGCCAGGCGCAACTCCTGGAGGAGCAGGGGGAAGTTCTCAAGGCCTTCGAGGCGTATGACAAGTTCCTGACCCGCTTCCAATGCAGCGGGATGTATTCCACGGCGCTGAACCGGCAGGTGGCGATGGCGCAGAGCGCCGCCGATGGCGACGTGAAGCAGAGCATGCTGGGGCTGAAGACGCGGCTCTCGCTCGAGAAGACGGTGGAGATGCTCGGCAAGGTGCGTGACAACGCGCCGAAGTCCGCGGTCGCCTCCAAGGCGCAGTTCACCATCGGCCAATTGAACGAGGGCAAGAAGAACTGGAAGGAAGCGATCGCCGCCTACCGGAAGCTGGTGAAGGACCAGCCGGAGAGCAAGGAAGCCCCGGAGGCGCTCTTCAGGGTGGGCGTGATCTACGTCACGGAGACGGAGACGGGCAATCAGAACCAAGCGAACGTGGACCTCGCCCGCGAGGCTTTCAACGACTATCTGATCCAGTATCCCGGCCACGGCCGCAATGCCGAGGCGCGGACCCGCATCGCCAGCCTGGGAGGCAAGGATCTCCAGAAGTCCTACGATATCGCGGAGTTCTATCAGAAAACCGGCAAAACCGAGTCCGCGAAGGTGTATTACCGGGACATCGTGGCCCGTGCGAAGTCCGGGCCGCTGCATGACAAGGCCCGCGCCCGCCTGAAAGAGCTGGGCGAGTGAAACGAATCATTCCCGCCGCCATGAAATTCTCCGCCCTCTTCCTGTCCCCGGTGTTGTTCGCCTCCTGCGCGGGCTATCACCTGGGCAATACCAAGCCGGCCTCGCTGGCGAAGGTGAGCACGATCTCCGTTCCGATGTTCAAGAACGCGACGCTGCATCCCCGCGCCGAGGCACTGGCGACTTCCGCGGTGGCGAATGCGTTCGTGCAGGACGGCACCTATCGGATCGGGGATGGTGACAAGTCGGACGCGGTGCTGGAAGGCAGCCTGCGGAGTATCAAATACGCGGCCATCCGGGGGACGCGTCTGGACACGATGCTGCCAGAGGAACTGGCGAACACGGTCACGCTCCAATGGACGCTGCGGGATGCGAAGGATCCCACGAAGGTGCTGGCGTCGGGTTATTCTTCGGGCACCAGCCAGCTTTTCGTTTCTGATAACTTGCAAACGGCGCGGAACAACGCGCTGCCGGAAGCGCTGGAACGGGCGGGTGAGGCGCTGGTTTCGCGGTTGGCGAACGGGTATTGAGGGGTTGAGTTGTAGCGGCGGTCTATGCAGGCTGTCGGACTTTAAAACAGCGGAAGAGCAAAATCAGCCCTAACAACAAC
>CAXTTX010000619.1:0-2527 GCA_964247045.1 uncultured Verrucomicrobiales bacterium
GCAGAGGCCGATGATGAAGACGATGTCCGCGGCGGTTTCGAGGCGGTGCATACGGCGGTGGCGGCGGACGCGGAGGGCACCGTAGGAAAGGAGACAGGAGGTGAGGAAGACCATGGCATTGACCGCGAGGAGGTCGTCCTCGATGCGGTGGACGAAGCTGCCGCGGGTGATCTGGCCGACGATGCTAATGACGGTGAGACAGACGCCGACGAGGGCGGCGGAGGCGGTGAAGATGTGGATGGCAATGTCGCGCTCCTTCACGACGAAGTCCTGTTCTTCTTCCGGCGGTGGAGTGTCAGACATGTGAGGTTAAAGCGTTGCAGGTCCGGCGGATTGCCTTGGAGGCAGGATTGAGACCGGATTTGCGCGGGGGGCCGCAGGTGCGGGTTTTTGGGAGAGGAGGGAATGGAATACTCAGGGATTGGAGATCATGCGGCGGTGGACTTCCTGGGTGAGGGACTCGATGCGCTCGCTCATGGCCCTGGTGATTTCCGTGAGTTCGGTGTTCTTGCGGAGAAGTTCCACCAGCAGTTCGGTGCGGGTGGCGGCCTCCTGCTGGCGTTGCTCGTTGGCGAGGGAAATTTCCTCGCGGTGGCGGGCATCCGCCTCGGAATGGGCCTTGTCACGATCCGCCTGGCGGGTCTGGGCAAGGAGTATCAAGGGAGCGGCGTAGGCGGCCTGGAGGCTGAAGGCGAGATTGAGAAGGATGAAGGGATAGATGTCGAAATGGACCACGCCGGTGACGTTGAGGGTGATCCAGGCGGCGACGATGGCGGTCTGCCCGACGAGGAAGGTGGGGGTGCCGAAGAAGCGGGCGAAGGCCTCCGCCTTGAGGGCGAACCAATCGTTTCCGAAAACGGGGGCGAGGTGGACGTGGGGTGCCAAGAAGCGGAGGTGGTGGTGCTTCTTTCCGTTCGAGGGAAGCCCGGCGGTGGAGGACGCGGATTCGTTTTCCATGAGAGGAATCTGCCGCACCGCGCCTCACACGTCGAGGGGGATCACTCGACCGGTGATGGAGGCAGGGGCTCAGTGGATGATGGCAAGGGTGCCGGAGCAGCCGTTTGCCCGGCAGCGGTTGGGCCGGTGGTCTCCGGGGCGGCGGGCGGCGGGCGGCGGCGGAGTCGCCGGCGCGAATTCCGGGTAGAAAATTGCGACCTCATCCGGATCGGATGGCGAGGGAGTCCTCGCGCCGCGTTTTCCCTGTTGAATACTGCCATAGGCCGTGATGCCGCGAAGGCCGACGAACAAGGTCTTGCGCCCTTCAGGATCGAGCTTTTCGGCAGCCAAGGAACCCCTTACCCAAGCAGCGTGGAGAGTACATCCCGGGCTCGCCTTCCTTGTATTTCCGGAGCGAGGGAACCTGGCAGAGGATCACGATGCTGTTCGTCCCATTGTGGCAATAGGTGAGGAAATTGTCACGGGGACCCGTCTTGGCCGCGGTGAAAACGTTGGAAACCATGGATTTCAGGCTTTCGGAGAATTCGCCTGCCACGCGGACCGCAGACGCCTCATTGCCGTTGGCGATGCCGTTGTCGATGGATTCGATGATTCGGTTCGCGGACTGGAATTCTTTGTTGCTTGGTATCCTGGCATCCGCCGCCTCCCGTTTGGAACCGGCGAAGCCGCCCACCATCACCGGCACTGCCAGAATGGCGAGGATCCAGGTCCAGGCCTTGGCTGGTATGAAGAACAGGCTGTGGGGGGGCGTCACCACGACTTCCCTGCCCGCGGCGGGGTCCCAGAGGACACGGGGAACCTTTGGGTAAATGGCCTTCCAAACGGCCCAGTTTCCGGCGGCAGCCAATATGAAGCCAAGGCCGGGGCCCGCAGCCGTGAAACCGGTCAGGCTGGCGAGGAAGATCCCCGCCACGAAACCAAAGACGGCTATCAAGGGAATCAAGATGCCGAGGCCGCTCCAAATAATCATGCCACCAGCTTCATGCTAACAGCCGGTCCAAGGGAAGATTTCTCTGGTGCAGGGACCGCCGGATGGCCAGGTGGAGACCGGCAATCCCGCGAAATCCGGGTTTGATTTTTCCCCGGTGGAGTCTCACAAGCTCCGGCATGGCTAAGGCAAAGGGCGAGAACCGGGTGGTGGTGAAGGTGTTTCTGTATGGCATCCAGCCGCAGGTCTGGCGACGGTTCTCGATCTCCGCGGACGTGACTTTCATCCAGTTCAGTGATGCCGTCCAAGCTGTGATGGGCTGGGACAACAAGCACCCGCACGAGTTTCGCCACGGGAAGGGCAAGCGCCTGGTGGACGTGATCGGGCCGATTGGTCTGGAAGACCAGACGGCGGGCGAGTTCCAGGACGAGGCAACGCTGACGGTGGCGGAGTTCCTCGGGAAGCGGCGGCTGCCGATCCGGATTCTGTACCGGTACGACTTCGCGGACGAGTGGATCCACGAGATTGTCTTTGAAAAGTGGGAGGCCGGCGAAGGTGGTCCGGTGGCGCTGGGCGGCGAGCGGAATTGCCCGCCGGAGGACTTCGGCGGGACTTTCCAATACATGCAGGCCCTGCATGGGG
>CAXTTX010000620.1:0-2509 GCA_964247045.1 uncultured Verrucomicrobiales bacterium
CAGCGGCGTGCCGCGAAGCTGTTCAGGTGACATATAGGTTGGCGTGCCGACGATGGCGTCGGTGCGCGTGAGATTGATCGAGTTTTCGACCATCTTCGCCAGCCCGAAGTCCGCCACCTTCACCCGTCCCAATCGGTCCAGCAGGATATTCTCCGGCTTGATATCGCGGTGGACGATTCCCCGGTCGTGCGCGAACTGCAGCGCGTCGCAGATCTGCGGTACGATCGCCAGCGCCTCCCGCGAGGAAATCCGCCCGGTTTGTATGAGCTGACGGAGATTCACCCCGTCCACATGCTCCATCAGGATGAAATACAGTCCGTCCCGCTGGCCGAATTCATGGATGGTCACGATTCCCGGGTGGTTCAGCTTCGCCAACGCCTTTGCCTCCCGGGCGAATCGATCCGGGAATCCCGCCGTCCCGCCGATTCCCGGCGGCAAGATCTTCAGCGCGACAATTCGCTCCAGTTCCTTCTGCCTCGCCTTGTAAACGGCTCCCATCCCTCCCTTGCCGATCAACTCCAGAATCTCAAACTGCGAGAACAGCGGCGCGAGCTCCTCCACCGTGGGCGGATCGAAACGGCCGCCCGCATCGCCGGCAATCGTGTCCTCCGCCGCCCCCTGCCGCAGTAGGTCCGCCGGGTCCAGGCCAGCAAGGGCAATGGGTGGGGCATTCTCCATCGGTTCTCTGGCAGGTATTGTGTCCATATCCTTCCCAGAAGCAATCCGGGGAATTCGCTACACGATTTTCAGAAAAATTTGGCACTTCCCCGCTCTGGAAGCCCGCTGCTACTACTCCTCCATGCCCGCCGACGCTTCCGAACCCACCTGCTGCGCCATCATCGTGGCCGCGGGTTCCAGCCGGAGGATGGGTTTTGACAAACTCGCCGCTCCGCTGGACGGCATGCCGCTTCTCGCGCGCACCGTTTCCCAGTTCTCCCGGGCGGAATCTATTTCCAGCATCGTGGTTGTCTGCCCGGCACACCGCTCGGAACTCCTCGGGAATCCGCTCCCGGACTCGGTCAGCCGGGTCGATGGCGGCACCGAGCGGCAGCACTCCGTCGCCGCCGGGCTCGCAGCCCTGCCCGCCGGTACCCGCTGGGTCGCCATCCACGACGGCGCCCGCCCCTTGGTCGCCCCGGAGGAAATCGACCGCTGCGTATCGGAAGCCCGGCAACACCGCGCCGCCGCCCTCGCCCGCCGTGTTACGGAAACCCTCAAGCGCTCCGATGCGGATACGTTCAGCGCCGGGCCAGTCTCCCGGGACCATCTCTGGTTCATGGAAACCCCGCAGGTCTTCGAGGTGGACCTCTTGAAGGAAGCCTATGCCGAGGTAGCCTCACGCGGCCTCGTCGTCACCGACGAGGTTTCCGCATTGGAAGCCATCGGCATCAAAACCAAATTCGTCGAATCCACCGGCCTCCTCAATCTAAAAATCACCACCCCGGCCGACCTCGCGCTCGCCGCGGCCCTCTTGAATCTTTCGTAAATGAGCAAGGCAATCTATCAATGGCGGCAACTCCCCGGTGGCCCGCGTCTCGCCGTGGCAACGGTTCCGGATTCGGAATGTGCGGCGCTGTCCATCTACATCCCCGCCGGCAGCCGCGATGAATCCGGCTATCCCGCCGGACTCGCCCATTTCCTCGAACACATGGTTTTCAAGGGAACCGCCCGCAGGACTGCCCGCGACCTCAGCTTTGAGATCGAGAATGCCGGTGGCCAGATCAACGCCAGTACCTCGGAGGACCAGACCGTCTATGAAGGCCGTGGCGAGGCCGAGCTGATGCCCGTTCTTGCCGACATCCTCTGCGACATGGTCTGGCACTCCACCTTTCCTGAAAGCGAGATCGGACTGGAGCGCGATGTCATCGGCGAGGAAATCGTCATGTACAAGGAATCGCCGACCGATCACATCGGCGACCTCGTCTCCCACGCGCTGTGGGGAGATCATCCCTTGGGAAATCCCATCTCCGGCTCGCTGGAATCCATCGCGGAAATCAACCGGGACACCTTGGTGGACTTCCGGGACCGCCATCACCGCCGCGGGGATGTCGTCATCGCTGCCTCGGGCCCATTCACCCTCGCGGAGATCGAGGCCCTGCTCCTTCCGCACCTGCCAGGGGGATTTCACGAGGCATCGCCGTCTTTGCCCTTCGATCGCGACGCGGCCCTCCCCGGTGAGGCCGCCGAAGAACGCGAAACGGACCAACTTCAACTGGCACTCGCCTGGCATACCCCGGGCCGTCATTCGGAAACCCGGCACGCCTTGCGCATGCTGAGCATGATGCTCGGAGAATCCGCCAGTTCCCGCCTTTTTCTCGAACTCCGCGAGGAACGCGGCCTCTGCTATCAGATCAGCAGCGACGTCACCTTTTTCGACGATACGGGCGCCTTTGAAATCAGCGCCGGCCTCGATCCGGAATCCCGCGAGGCGGCCTTGGAGTGCATCCACCGGGAAATCGCCGATGATTTCGACGAGATGCAGCGCCAGGCCGAGCGGATCGCCGCCTGG
>CAXTTX010000621.1:0-2469 GCA_964247045.1 uncultured Verrucomicrobiales bacterium
TGAAGTGCCAGAACCACATCCGGCAGATCGCCCTCTCGGTCCACAACTACGAGAGCGCGACCGGCATGCTCCCTCCCGGAGCCATCAACAATGCCGGCGACCACGACACCACCGCCTATACCTTCTCCGGCCCCGGCGCGATCACCGGCAGCGCGGCCATCACCAAGAGCGGTACGGGAATCGCGAGATTCTCCAACACCACCAACTCCTACTCCGGGACCCTCGCCATCAATGCCGGAGCGGTCATCAAGGAAGTGGCGGACAGCACCACCGGCAACGTCACCGTCGCAAACGAAGCCACCTTCGTCCTGGCGGGAGGCATCAGCGACGGCACAGGTCAGACGGCCACCCTCACAGGTCCGGGTAACATCATTGCCGGTTATTTTTACACCGGCCCGAACTCCGCCAACCAGCGCGGCGCGCTTCAAGCACATTCCGGCGACAACGTCTGGGCGGGTAACATCGTTCTATCAGGCACCCCGGGCACTGTCGGAAACACCCGCATCGGCGTGCAGAATGGATCCTCTCTCACCCTGAACGGAACCATCTTCGAAGCGGTGGCCGGGATGAGCCCGTATTTCCGCGCCGGGGACAGTTCCTCCGACGCGATCACCATCGGAGGCGCCTGCTCATGGACGGGGCCCACCCGCATCTTCTCGAACGGAGGGATCGTCACCATATCGGGCAATGACAGGCTGCCAGCCACCGCGGACCTGATCGTGGGTCCATCTGCCAGCACAATCGGTTCTCCGACCTTCGATCTCGCGGGATTCAACCAGACCGTGGCCGCCCTGAGCGGTACGGGCGGCTCCTTCCCACCCCTCGTGACGAATTCCGGAGGAAACCAGTCAACCCTCACGCTCAACCCCACGGCCGGGGCCACCTTCCCCGGCATTATCCAGAACGATGTGAAACTCGTCATCGGCGGAACCGCTTCCCAGACCCTCAGCGGTGACAATGTCCATCTGGGGGACACCACCATCAATGCCGGGGGCCATCTCATCATCAGCGATGTCGGCGAGTTGCAGTTCTACCCCGGGAACAATGGCGTGACCAACTCCCTCGGTGGAACCGGCACACTCCACTACGACGGAACCCTCCGGATCGACTTGATCAACGCCGCGTTCACCGCCGGGAATTCATGGACGCTGGTGAACACCGCCACCCTTGCCAGTGCCACCTTCGGCACCACCTTCGCGGTGGTCGGTTCGGGCAATCCCTTCACCGAGACGGCGCTGAATTCCGGCATTTGGAAACTGGTGGACGGCACCCTCGCGTGGACATTCACGGAATCCACCGGAAAACTCACGCTCGGAAACAATGTCGTGGATCCCTTCGCCAATTGGATTAACACCTACTTCCCCGGCGAAACTAACCCCGCCATCGTGGGCAAGGGTGCGGATCCCGATGGTGACGGCTCCAACAACCTCGCCGAGTTCGCGCTCGACGGCACGC
The DNA here is from genome assembly GCA_964247045.1 of uncultured Verrucomicrobiales bacterium. Classification (GTDB taxonomy): domain Bacteria; phylum Verrucomicrobiota; class Verrucomicrobiia; order Verrucomicrobiales; family Akkermansiaceae; genus Luteolibacter. Next base: position 1,456 of record CAXTTX010000621.1, read on the forward strand.
CCAACAACGGCGCGAATACCGGCTATCGCGTCATCGCCATCGAGGACACCGACGCGGACACGCAAAAGGAACTCACGCTCACCATCGCGGTGCGCAAGGCCGGAGGCTCACCCGTCTTCTCGGGCTCACCGCTCTCAGCCACCGTGGACGGAGTGAAATACACGATCGAAGGATCGCCCGATCTTGTGTTCCCAACCAGCGCCGCCAGCGAGGCCTCGCCCGCGACCGGTCCCGGCGGACTCCCCGCGGACTATGAATACCGTCGCTTCCGGCTTGATGCCTCCGAAGGTCTCGCCGGTAAAGGTTTCCTCCGCGTGAAAACCGCACCAGCGCCCTGATTTGAGCCTTTGGGGCTCCATCCGCCCGGCGTGGTTTCCCACTGGAACCCACGCCGGGCTTTTGGGGGGAGTTGGGATTTCAAAACCGTGAGCCCCAAAAATCCCCTTGCGCGGTTTGGCACCCGTCAGTTGGTCCGCCACCACACCCTCGGAAACAGCCTCAGAACATTAACAAAATCCAAAACCCATGAAGAACAATCCAATGAGACACCAACCCAGGAAACGCACTTACCCTCATACGGTGAGCCACGAGACCGGATTCACCTTGGTGGAGCTGCTGGTCGTGATCGCAATCATCGCGGTTCTCGCGGTGCTTTCGATTGTGGGTATAGACCGGATGAAAGTCGCCGGCGCCAAGTCGAGAAGCATTTCGCAAATGAAAAACATCAGTGTGGGGATCGCCTTGTGGATGGGCGAGAACTCCGCTCTCGAACCGTTCTACATATCGGACGGCACGGGGGATTATCCAAATGAGTGCGCGCGTTATAGCGTTTCTCGTCCGGGAAACCCGGCGATGGCCTTGTATCGGAAGGGAGAACCCGGTGCCGGTTACGTCCAGGATTTCAACACGTTCTTCTCGCCTTTGGTGAAGCCGAAGTTTGCCGCCCCGACCTTGGCAACCTATGATCCGGCGAAGGCCTCGACCGCAACCCCGTGGGGGACTTATACCTATCTG
>CAXTTX010000622.1:0-2463 GCA_964247045.1 uncultured Verrucomicrobiales bacterium
GCCAGCTGCTGTCCGGCGAGCGCGAGACCTATCAGATGGAAAAGCGCTACCTCCACAAGTCCGGCGAGGTGGTGTGGATTCTCCTCAGCGTGTCCCTCGTGAAGGACGAGGCCGGCCGGCCGGTGCATTTCATCTCCCAGATCCAGGACATCACGGAGAGCAAGAACCTGGAGCGGCAGTTCCTGCGGGCGCAGCGCATGGAAAGCATCGGCACGCTCGCCGGCGGGATCGCGCACGACCTGAACAACGTGCTCGCGCCGATCACCATGTCGATCGGGCTGCTGCGCTCCTTCGTGCGGGACGAACGCGGGCTGTCGATCCTGGAAGTGCTGGAATCCAGCGCGCTCCGTGGCGCGGAGATGGTCGCGCAGGTGCTGACCTTTGCCAAAGGCGCTGAAGGCGAGGCGGCGGAGGTGCACCTCGACGAGGTGGCGAGGGATCTCGTCCACATCATGGGGGAAACCTTCCCGAAGAACATCCGCATTCGCTGCGATTGCGAGGAACCGCTGTGGTCGGTGCATGGCGACTCCACGCAAATCCACCAGGTGCTCTTGAACCTTTGCGTGAACGCCCGCGACGCGATGCCCGCCGGCGGGGAAATCCGCCTGCGGGTGAAGAATCTCGAAATCGACCGCCACTACGCCGGCATGAATCTCGAAGCCAGCGAGGGCCCCTACATCCGCATCGACGTGGAAGACACCGGGCACGGCATCCCGGCGGAAATCGCGGACCGCTTGTTCGACCCCTTTTTCACCACCAAGGAGCCGGGCAAGGGAACCGGCCTCGGCCTGTCCACCTCGCTCGCCATCGTGAAGAGCCACGGCGGATTCATGCGGCACTACACCGAGCCGGGAAAAGGGACGGTCCTGCGGGTCTATCTCCCTGCCAGCACCGCGGAAAAGGCGCTGGCGGCATCCGCAAAGGCAGAACCCGCCAAGGACATCGGCAGTGGCGAACTCCTGCTCATCGTGGATGACGAATCCGCCATCCGCCAGATCTTCCGCCAGACCCTGGAGGACGCCGGCTACCATGTCCTGCTCGCCGCCGACGGCGCCGAGGCCGTCGCGCTCTATCAGAAACACGGTGGTGGCATCGCCGCGGTGGTGACGGACATGATGATGCCCGTGATGGACGGGGCGGAAACCGCGCGTGAGCTCCGCCGCATGAACCCGGACGTGAAAATCCTCTGCACCAGCGGCATCCGCACCAATGAAACCCAGGCCGCCGAAAACGGCAGCAGCTTCCTGGCGAAGCCCTTCACGGCGGAGGCGCTGCTGGCGGCGATCCGGCAGACGATTTAAACCAAGGGGAAATGATCTGACCGGCCGCCCATGACCGGCACGCTTGGCCGGAAACAGCAGCGGTACCCTCTACCAGACCACCTCGACCTTTCCGGAGGCCACGATCTGCCGGTCCCGGGTTGCCAGCGGGATGCCATGGACAAGCGCGGTCGCGGTAATCACCCGGTCAAAGGGATCACCATGGGGAAGATCCAAGGTCGCTGCCAGCCGGGCAATCCGGGGATCGATGGGAAGCACGCGAAAGCTCGCGGCTATCGACTCCAGAAACGCCTCCTCCCCTCCCTCGACCCGCAGCCTGCCCCTTGTGACAAGCAATGAGGTTTCCAACAAAACCACATCGGAAATAACCAGATCGTTCCGGGATGAACTGGAAACCAGTGCATGAACATTTTTACCCAAACGGTGATCGTCCGCGAGACACCAGATGACCGCATGCGTGTCCAGACATAGCCTCATAGCGAGGGCTTCCATTCGGAATCCAAGGTCGTCGGGACATCAATGTCTCCATCCGTCGTGATCCTGCCCTTAAATCTCCCTATAATCGAGCTTGCGGGCGCGTCGGCGGCTGTGAGGCGCAAATTCCCTTCCCGAGTGACAATGATCACCTCTTCCCCTGCCAATGCAGCTTGCCTGACTTTCGGGAATTCCCTCAATAGAGTGCTGACATTGGTTTTCACAAGGTCAATTTGTCAGATAATTTGTCAAATGTCAACTGCATGGGGTTTTAGGAGACGGAAATTGCTCCGCCCGCCGGGCGAGCAAGCTGTCCTGGAACTCAATCCTTCCGCTTCAACAACGGAAACAACATCACATCCCGGATCGTCGGCGCGCCGGTCAGCATCATGCACAGTCTATCAAGACCGATGCCGATGCCACCCGCGGGCGGCATGCCTTGTTCAAGCGCCTCGATGAAATCGTAATCCACCTTCTGCGTCTCGTCGCCCGACTGGTGCTCCAGGCGCTCGCGCTGGACATCCGGGTCGTTCAACTCCGAGTAACCCGGCGAGATTTCCTGGCCGTTGATGATAAGCTCGTAAACTTCCACCGTCTGGCCGCCCGGGCTCAACTTCGCCAGCGGCACCAGTTCACTGGACACACGGGTGACGAAGCAGGGGTCGAAGGTCTTCTCCTCCACCAGCTTTTCGAAGACCTGTTGGATGAC
>CAXTTX010000623.1:0-2439 GCA_964247045.1 uncultured Verrucomicrobiales bacterium
CTTCGCCTCCTCCGTCTCCTTATACCCCATCCCCAGCAACCGCTTCTCAATATCCGGCAAATGCGCCGCCCCCCACGGGATCCAAACCTCGCTGAACGCCGGTCCCTGCTCTATAAAATGCCGCATCAGCACCTCGTTCCGGGAAAGAATCAGCCCGTTTTTCATGAGATCCTCGATCTGCTCGCCGGTGGCCCCCGCCGACTTGGAATTCAGGATCGCCGCGATGTCGGCCGAAGCCATGCTCTTCAGCAGGTCGATGAGCAGCTCACGGTGCGCCGGCTGCATGTCCGCGATGTCGCCATCGGCATTTTGCCAGGTGATGTTCGGATCGGCCGCCTCGCCGGGTTCGGGAGAAAGATCCTGTGACGTATCGCGCGGGGGCCTAGAGGGCCCGAGCGCCTTCTGCGTCTCCAGGCCCAGCAGCTTCGCCCATTTTTCATAAGTCTTCCCGTTCGAGAAATCCGGCGGCAGCAGGTGATCTCGGTCGGACACCCCCTCGGTAAGCACAAGCCGCTTCTGCCCAGCGGGCGGCGCGGCATGCAGTCGGCGCTTCAACTCCGTGTAGTAAGTGCCATCCCCGATGTGCATCATGCCGACGAGGTGGACGGTCTTCCCATCCTTCACGAACACCCGCTCGACGAGCTGCACGCCGCTGGGCGAGAGATCCAGATAATCCCCCAGCAAATTCTTCGCCGCGCCGATGTAGCCCGCGGCAAACACCGGCAGCGTGACGATCGTCACCAGCAACCACGCCACCGCCGCGATCACCGTGTGTTTCCCCTGCACCCACGGCCGGTTCGGCAAGCGGCAGGTCTTCACCAGCGACATGAAAAGATAACCCAGCGCCAGCACCAGGAAGCCCACCGTCGCGATCCGCGACGCGGGCGTGTTCTCCATCCACAGATTCAGCGGAAAGCCCATCGAGCACCGCATCAGCAACACCAGATTGATGCCAATGATCATCCGCTTCGGCAGCGGCGCCACCACAATCAGCACCAGGAACAGCAGCGACGCGAAGAGCGAGGCCAGCAAAATGCTCGGCGACCCTTGGAACAGCAGATCACCCTTGTGCGAAAAATCCGCCACCGTCATCCACACCGCGAACAGCGCCAAAATCCCCGCCAAGATCGCATTCAGGATCGTCTTCGGCCTCTGCGCTACCGGATCCACCGGCAGCGGAGGCGGAGGCGGCGCCGCAGCCGCTGTGGTCGGATGATGCGGCGGTGGGGGAGGGGGGCCGACGGCCTCGAGGGTGGAGGAATGTTCCATGTGCTTCTTTTGTCGCTGTCGAATAAGCGCCGGAATGCCGCTTCCCAGCAATTATAAAGCGGGAACGGGATTCCAGCCCGCTTGCAAAGGCAGGGACCTTTATCCTTAAAGGTCCGGTTGGGGCAGCTTCCCATGCCTGGGATCGGCCAAGGTTCCGAAACCAGCGTGCGGGGCACCCAATCGGCTAGGCTTCTGGTTCCATGGTTCGTTCTCTCCTCCGCGTTCATCCCTCCGCGTCCTCCCACTTCCTTTGCGTTTGCTTCCCCTCCGGGAAATCCATGTCCGCTTTCAGCTCCCATTCTTCGCGACCTTTGCGTATCGGCGGTAAACTCTTCTCCCCGCTGATCACGGCTCACCGGTCACTAGCCACCCAAGAAAGTGTTACCATTTCCCTACCCGCCAAATACCAATTAGGTGTGACACACCCGCACCCCTATGCTACACTCCCTCACACCCACCTCCCGCCCCTTCGTTTTGCCCCCCACATCCCGAAAATAAACTCCGAACAGTTATCATTTGTTGCATTTGCCCCCGACTCATCCGCCCTTCCCTTGTCCTACCCGTTGAAAACAAGCATTTTGCAACAACCCAACCATTCCCCGCAAATTCCCCATCCCTGTCCATTTTGACAAAAATCGACAAAAACGCTGCTGCATCGTGCTGCTCCACCACGGAAAATGCAAAAATGCCCCCCATTTCTCCGCCGATCGTACGGCAAAATCCTCCCTTTTCGCCCCCGCCGCCCCAAAACTGACACCCGCACACTACCAAACTTGCCACCCTCCCGGGTGGCATTCCAAACTCCCCCCATGCGCATCCTCACCGGTCTCCAGCCCAGCGGCAAACTCCACGTCGGAAATTACTTCGGCGCCATGGAACCGGCGATCCGTCTCCAGGACCTCGGCGAGGGCTTCTATTTCATCGCCGACTACCACGCGATGACCTCATCCCACGATGCCGCCGCCCTCCGCGAAAACATCCGCGAACTCGCCATCGACTTTCTCGCCTGCGGCTTCGATCCCACCCGCGGCGTCTTCTTCCGCCAGAGCGCCGTTCCCGAGGTCAACGAACTCGCCTGGATCCTCTCCACCGTCTGCCCCATGAGCCTCTTGGAGAAGTGCCACTCGTACAAGGACAAGATCGCCCACGGCATCAAGCCGAACCACGCGC
>CAXTTX010000624.1:0-1339 GCA_964247045.1 uncultured Verrucomicrobiales bacterium
GGGAGTTTTGTTTATAGCGGCAGGGCGTTTCAAGAGAGAGTTCATGATTTTGATGGGTTGGGATCCTTCATTTCCAGTTCCAATGCCCGGGGCGGAAACCGCGTGGGATCCGGCGGCGGACTCCGGGATTCATCCCTTCCCCGGCTTGGTAACTGACAGTAGCCCGGACAAGCCCGGCTTGCTCCGCATATCCCCTTGGACACTTGCCATGAATTGCTTTCGCGTGGGAATGCCCGCGCCCGTCCCTAGCCTCCGGGCCGGTTGAGACACGAACATGAGTTCCACAGCGGCAGTCGCCGGGCCATCGCAAGCCCTGCTTGGAGAGATCGCCACCGGCGAACTCTTCAGCCGCTTTCGCGACGCGTTCTATCAAACCAGCCGCCTGCAACTGCGGCTGGTGCCTGAACGGCCCATGGGCACCGACAGCACGGGCGCCGGTGTGATCTCCTTGTACATTCCCGTCAATGCGAGCGGCAGCATCTTTGGATACCTCATGCTCGACCCCTTCACCCTGCGTCCCGAAGACAATGAATCCGATCCACTGTCCCGCGATGCCATGTTCCCGGAAGCGGCGGATACGGTGGAAACGGCGGTCCGCCCCACCCGCCCGCGACACACCCCGGCCACACTGCCTTCCCTGAACCCCAGGCTCGCCGGCGCCGCGGAAACCATGCTCCGTTTGTTTGCCCTCCAGCTCGGGGAACACGCGGAAAAGCGATGGGTCCATCAGATGGCCGTGGAGCCGCTCATCGTGCGCAAGGCCCGCGAATACATCGCGGATCATCTCGGCGAACCGCTCAGCCTGGACCAAGCCGCCGCATTCGCGGGTGCCAGCCTGTGCAACTTCTGCAAGGTCTTCAAAAAATCCACGGGCCTGACCTTCACCGCCTTTGTGAACCAAGCCAGGGTGGAGGAGGCCAAGCGCCTGCTGCTCCTTCCCCACCGCGCGGTGACGGAAGTGGCTTTCCAATCCGGCTTCCAATCGCTCTCCCAGTTCAACCGCTGTTTCAAAAAGCTGGTTTCGGTTTCACCCAGGGGGTATCGCGAAGCCCAGGGGCAATCCATGCGCCGTCATCCACAGGATCCGCGGAGCAATCCGGACGGAAAAATGGCATCTTCCGGACACAGGAGGAAAAAGCCATGAGACACGACGACCCCCACCCCACGCTCCACCACTTGGCGGCGACGCTTCGCAGGTGGGCGGATGAAACCGGCTTGTTCGTACATTCCGGCATCCCCACCACCTCCGGCCGGAAGTTTACCGCCGCGCTCGCCGGCGGGGGAAATCCCTGCCACGCGGACGTTCACCACGAGGCCTTCCCCGCGGTGCGCAGGAACC
>CAXTTX010000624.1:1349-2413 GCA_964247045.1 uncultured Verrucomicrobiales bacterium
GGAACCGTCCCCACACCTTCACCATCGTCCGCTTCATCAACGCGCCCGCCGATCTGGTCCGCGACCTCTGGGCCACCGTCAATCCCCTGCCCGGCTACTTCTGCGCCACGGATGCCATCCACACGCGCGACCGCGCTTTTGACGTTTGGACGCTCGTTCTTCTCCGCGCGGAAGACTCCGGCACACCCGGGGACGGCACGGTGGAAGCCAACTCCCGGATCACCTCACCCCTGCTCTCCGGCCGCATCTCGTTCCGCGCCATCGGCAACAACCGTTGCCGCCTCACGCTCCACCTGGCGTTTCCCGGCCACAGGACCAGCCCCTCCGGACCCGACGACGCCACCGGCGATCAGCTCCTGGGGATCAAGCATTGTCTCGACCACTTCAGCACCTGGTTCGACCACGGCATCGAGCGCATGGAAGAGGCGGCCGGGATCTCCGCCGCCTGAAGCACGGGAATGGACGACCATGGATGTTAGACCGGTGGATCCGCGTCTTCGCATTCATCGGGGGTTTCCAAAGTTCCCTCTCACCCATCGCCGCCACGACTTAGGGAAACCTCTCCACAAAATCCCCCAACGCGTTCACCGCCGCATGCCCCTTCGCTTCCATCTCCGCTTCCCCTTCCATCGGAATCATCCCCATCAGCCGCTCCAGTTCCGCTTTCATCTCCCCGAACTCCCGCTCCGCCTCTTCCTCCGAGGCCAGAAACCGCGTGTGCGTCATCCACCCGTAAATCCCGCAGCTGATCGACCACGGCGCGCTCCCGCCATCCCGTTCCAAGGTCACCCGCGCGCCACTGCCATGTTCCTCGTCACGCGTGATGACACCGCCTTCCGGCCCCACCTTGCCCAGCGTCTTTCCATCTTCAAAGGGATACCAGCTCATGGCGCTTCCTCCACCGCTTCCAAGATCACGAAAATCCACCACTTCACCCGCGGATGTTACCCATTCCCGGAAATCATTGTCAAATTTGCCCGGAGTCACCACGTGGCATTGGCGGCACCGGCCCGGCCACTGAACTCAAAAAACTGGAAATCGCCCGTTTGCCGGGGTAAAGGGGG
>CAXTTX010000625.1:0-247 GCA_964247045.1 uncultured Verrucomicrobiales bacterium
TGGAGGACGAACCGTTTTTCGAGGCCGCCATCCGCCGCGCCGCATCCATGCGCCGGGATATCCTGAAACTCGACGCGGAAACCGACAGCTACCGCGCCATCCACGGCGACGCGGATTTCATGCCCGGCATCGTCGCCGACAAATTCGCCGACGTGCTCTCCGTGGAAATCACCAACCTCGCCGCCTGGCAGCGCCTCGCCCAATGGCTCCCGCTCCTCCACGAATGCTTTGACACCAAACGCGTCGT
>CAXTTX010000625.1:257-2403 GCA_964247045.1 uncultured Verrucomicrobiales bacterium
GCTGGAGGTGGTGCGCGACGATGTGCGCCGCCTCCATCGGCTGATCACCGACATTTCGGAGGCGAGCCGCGTCGATTCGGAGCTGGCCCGCATCGAGGGTATCCCCCGCTTCGGCGGCGTGGAGTCCGACAAGGTCCGGTCGGTGAAAATCCGCGAGCACGGCGTCCGCTACGAGGTGGATTTTTCGGAAGGCCACAAGACCGGCTTCTTCTGCGACCAACGGGACAACCGGCGGAAATTCGGTGCCCTCGCCGCAGGCCGGACCGTGCTGGACCTATGCTGTTATACCGGCGGCTTTGGGATTTCCGCGGCCTTGGCGGGTGCCGAGGACGTGGTCAGCGTGGACTTGGATGAAACCGCTGTCGCCATGGCGAAGCGGAACGCGAACCTGAACAACGCGAAGATCAAATTCACCCACGCGGATGCTTTCACTTGGATCCGCACCATGATCGAGAACGGGCGGAAGTGGGATCTGGTGATCGCCGACCCGCCGAAGTTCATCCATGGCCGGGAAGATGAAATCGGCACCGCCAAATATGCGGACTTGAACAAGCTGGCGCTCCAACTCGTCGCGCCGGAAGGGCTCTTCGTCACCTGTTCGTGCTCAGGCCAACTCGGTGCCGGGGAGTTCGAACGGATCGTCACCGGAGCAGCCCACCGTCAGGACAAGCGCATGCAGATTTTTGATCGCACCGGCGCGGGTCCGGATCACCCGACGATTTCCAACTATCCGGAATCGCGGTACCTCAAGGTCCTGTGGTCAAGGGTGATTTGACGGCACAACGGACAAAGATCCGCATTTTCAAGGCCGCGAACTGTCCCAAGGCCAGTCCCGCCAAATCGGCGAGCCAATCGAACAAATCGAGGTGGCGGGACGGCACGAACGCCTGCGATAGTTCCTCGGCGGAAAGCAACACAAGAAGCACCAGCGTGGTGACCGTCGGCCAGCCATACTTGCGAACCGGGAATGCCAGGTTGCAAAGGAAGGACATCGTTCCTATCAGGCAGAGGTGGCCCAGCTTGTCGCCGTTGGGAATCCGGTCGATGAAGGACCAGAAGGGCACGCCATCCGCCTGATCGGCAATGATCACGATGCCGATAAAAAAGACGAGGAACGCGATGGCCGCAAAGAGAGCCAGTGAACGGAATAGCCGCGCTTTCGCCACAGGAGACATCCGGGGAAAAGGTCAGTCGTCGATCTTGATCGACTTGGGATCCCAGGTGATTGGGGGAAAGTCCATGTGCAGCTTTTTGAGCGTGTCCAACATGATGCGGGCGACACAAAGGTTGCGGTACCATTTGCGGTCCGCCGGAACCACATACCAAGGTGCGAAATCGGTCGAGGTTTTCTCCATCACGTCCTCATAGGCGGTCATGAACTGGTTCCAGCGGGCGCGGTCCACCAGATCATCGGGATTCACCTTCCAACGTTTCTCGGGATTCTCCAGCCGCGCCTCGAGGCGGCGCTTCTGCTCTTCCTTGGAAATGTGCAGGAAGATCTTCACGATGGTGGTTCCCTCCTCCGCCAGCATCCGCTCGAACTCGACGATGTGGCGCTGGCGGCGCTTCCAGACTTCCTCGGGAAACAGCTTCTTCACCCTTACCGCGATGATGTCCTCGTAGTGGCTGCGGTTGAAAATCACGAGCTGCCCGTTGGAGGGGACCTTGGCATGGACGCGCCAGAGGAAATCATGCGCGAGTTCATCCTCGGTCGGCTTCTTGAAGGAACAGACGTGGATTCCCTGCGGATCGATGCGGGAAAAGACATGCTTGATGCAGCCGTCCTTGCCCCCGGTATCCATAGCCTGCATCACCACCAGAATGCGCCGCTTGCTTTCGGCATAGAGCCGTTTCTGGAGCTGCTGGAGCTGGAGCTGGAGGTCGTCGAACTGGGGCACGATCTCCTGTTTTCCCGCTCCCTGGTAAAGGGTCTTTTCCCCGCTGTCGATGGCTGCCAGGTCCAGTTTTGCACCGGGTCTGACCCAATAACGCTCCAAAGCTCCACTGACTGGCATGGCGCTGTTATCACCACCGGCACCCGCCATGACAAGCCCTGACTCCTCGGCAGCGGGTGTTGTCACGAATTGGGGATTGAACCTCCGGCGTTTGCGCGTTGTGTTTGTGTTCCTTTGATATACGCTATAAA
>CAXTTX010000626.1:0-1746 GCA_964247045.1 uncultured Verrucomicrobiales bacterium
CATAGCGGATCATCTCCCCGACGTCCTCGCCGTATTTGCGGCCGGCTTCCGGATCGTCCATGCCATAGGGACCACGGTAGGTGTCCGGCATGTTCGCATGCTGCACCCCGTGGTTGTGCGGCACGTTGTATTTCCACGTGTGGTGGGAAGTCAGCGCCATCGCGCTCGGGCTGCCGCCGTGGTAGGCATTGCGCAGCGCGATCACGTCGTAGTTCTGCGTGTAGGCCCGCGCCATCAGCACGGCGAGATCGTTCGCCTCGGAGCCGGAGTTCACGAAATAGCACACCTTCAGGTTGCCGGGCATCTTCGCGGCGAGTTCCTTCGCGTAAAGGGCGATGCCGGGATTCAGATAGATCGTCGTTGTGTGGTTGATCGTCTCGTTCTGGGCGGTCGCCGCGGCGAGCACTTCCGGGTGGCAATGGCCGACACTGACAGTAACGATGCCGCCGAAGCCATCGAGATAACGCCGGCCAGTCTCATCATAGAGGTACTGCATCTTGCCCTCGACGATCGTGATGGGCTTCTTGTAGTAGTGGAAAATCGCCGGGTTCACGAACTCCTTGCGCAGCGCGAGGATCTTCTCGGGCGATGGTCCGTCGTAGGGCTTGGGCGTGTAGTCGAATTCGGGGAGCGGCATGGCGTTCGTTCTTTCTTTAGATCCTGATGGATGCGGGTGACAACTTTCTGAAAACAATGTAGAGGACAAAGGCGATGGCAAAGCCGACGAACCACGCCTGCTGATAGATGCCGGTCAGCACCGGGTGCGTGCCGGAAATCGCGCCCGCCTGCACCAGGAAACCCGGGAGGCTGGGCAGGGCGCCGAGGAGAAAGGCACCAATGCCCGCGTAGCTGAAGCCCTTGTGATACACGTAGATCCCGTCGCTCCGGTAAAGTTCCCCGGCATCCAGCTTGCAGCGGCGGATCACGAAATAGTCCGCGATCATGATTCCCGCGATGGGTCCCAGCAGCGCGCTGTAGCCGACCAGCCAGGTGAAGATGTAGCCGCCGGGCAGCGCCAGAAGCTTCCACGGCATGAGCAGCACGCCAATGATTCCGGTGATGAAGCCGCCGGTGCGGAAGGAGATCTTGCGGGGCGCGAGGTTCGCGAAATCATTCGCCGGGCTCACCACGTTGGCGGCAATATTGGTGGCCAGCGTCGCGATGCAGATCGCGAGCATCGCCACCACCAGTACCACCGGATTCTCAAAGCGCGTGAGCACTTTCACCGGGTCCCACAATGGCTCCTTCAAATCCTTGAAGATCACTAGCGTCGCCGAAGTCACCGCCACGCCGATGAAGGAATACAGCGCCATCGTCGCCGGCAGGCCGATTGCCTGCCCCAGCACCTGGTCCTTCTGCGACCGGGCGTAGCGCGAGAAATCCGGGATGTTCAACGAGAGCGTGGCCCAGAAACCGACCATCCCGGTCAGCGACGGAATAAACACCGACATGAACTTGCCCTCCTGTGGCTGCCCCGGCGCGAAGGCGGATGGCGCGGAGAGCATCGGCCCGAATCCGCCCGCCTTCGAGTAGGCCCACCCCAGCAGCGCGAGGCCCAACACGATGAGCAAGGGAGCCTTGATCGCGAGCAGCAGCCGGATCGTGTGGATGCCGCGGTGGATCACCCACATGTTGATCCCCCAGAAAATCAGGAAGCAAACGAGTTGGCTGATGGAGATCCCCAGGAATGGCAGCGCCGCCTGCTGCGCCATGGAAGGAATGAACTTCGCGAGGATCATGTGGATC
>CAXTTX010000626.1:1756-2392 GCA_964247045.1 uncultured Verrucomicrobiales bacterium
ACCGGGACCATCGGGCCGACCAGGCTCTTGCCGACCATCACCCCCAGCAGGGTCAGTAGCGCCCCGCCGCCGATCCAGGTCTGGATGCCGAACCAGCCGCACGCGACCAGTGCCCGCAGCAAGGCCGGAACATTCGCGCCCAGCGTGCCGAAGGAAGCGCGGCAATAAACCGGAAAAGGAATCCCATATTTCGTGCCCGCATGGGCATTCAGGATCATCGGGATCAGCACGATAACATTGCCCAGGAAAACCGTCAGCACCGCCTGCCACCAGTTCATGCCCACGGCGATCAACGAGGACGCGAGCATGTAGGTGGGAATGCACGCCGCCATCGAGGTCCAGAGCGCGGCATAGCTCCACATCGACCACGTCCGCTGCTCCATCGGGACCGGGGCGAGGTCCTCGTTGGTCAGGTTTTCATCGGCGTGGCGGGGAGCGTGCATGATCGGTCTATCAGGCTTCCGCGACTTTCGGAGTGCGGCGGAGGAATTCACCGTGGCCGGTGTCGCCGGTCCACTTGCCGTCGCGCACCATGAGGTCCACGCTCTTCACGCCGATGACGGCGAGCCCGAGGCAGAGGATGATCCTGACCAGGCCGTCGGCGCCCATCACGACGGCGTAGGCGCGGAACCGCCC
>CAXTTX010000627.1:0-942 GCA_964247045.1 uncultured Verrucomicrobiales bacterium
GGAGGAGCTTGGGTCACAGATGCAATTCCCGTCAAGTCCGCCCCTTTGGGGCTTAAGGCTTTTCCCGGGGTGTTCGTCGCTTCGCGACTCGACCCCGGGCTAACATCTGTGATCCCCCCGGGATCGAAGAGCGGGCGGCATTATTTTTTCCCCGCGAGCTGGCCGTTGTTCTTTTTCGCGACGAAGCCGGCGGGAATTTTGGTGGCTGAAACTTCCATCCCCAGCAAGGGGCTGTAAGCGCCGGAGGGTGTTAGAGAAAGGCGGACATCCTCGTCCCACAGGCACTCCGGAGCCATCCAGCGCAGGCCGATCAATGACCTGCCGATGGAGGAAGGAAGGCCATCCGCGGTGAGGAAGATGGGCCTGCAGGCGTCATCACTGTCGAAGCGCTCGACGACGGTGCCACTGGCATCCGTGATCATGCCCAAGACGCTCTCACCGGAATATCCAGAGGAACAAACGCAGGTGCCACGGGTCTTGCCGAGGGCGGTTGCCAAGGTGCCTATCGAAGTAAGCTTGGGAAGCTTGCCGCCCGAAGAGCGCCCGAGGGCGGTCGCCAAAGCTCCTATGGAAGTGAGCTTCGGCAACTTGCCACCGTTCGCGTTCGGATTGGCGATACGCCCGAGAGCCGTCGCCAAGGTGCCGATGGAAGTGAGTTTGGGGTATTTGCCACCCGTGCCGCCACCGCCACCCGCAGAGCGCCCGAGAGAGGTCGCCAAGGCGCCGATGGAAGTGAGTTTCGGGAGCTTGCCGCCCGTGCCGAGAACGCTGCCGACTTTTCCTGGCGCCATGGGGAGCGGCGTCCAGGTGGTGCCCGCCCGGTTGATGACCGCCTGTTGCTCACCATCGGCGCAGACGAAGGTGAGGTCCGCGATGCCATCCTGCTGCGCGAGTTCCTGGACGCAGAGCGGGCCGTCATACATGTAGCGCATTGCCTTGCCG
>CAXTTX010000627.1:952-2383 GCA_964247045.1 uncultured Verrucomicrobiales bacterium
GTCTGGGGATTCCGGCCGGTGCGGGCGGCACGGCGGCCGAGCGCGTCATAGGAATAGGTGACCACCGGCTGGCCGCCGCCATCGCCCACGGAGACGAGGCTGCCTTCCGCGTCGTAGGCGAAGGAGAGGGTCGCGGTCGGGGTGGCCATGGAGGAGAGATTTCCGTCGTCACCCCAGGCGAGGGGGCCACGCGGCCAGGAGGTGTATTGCCCCATTTGCAGGTCGCCGGGTGGAAGGGTCGATTCGCTGGTGTAGATGCCGGGGTGCTGGCCTCCTGTCACGGAGAGCCTACGGCCATCGAGCGCGAGCGTGTAACCGACCTCGCTCTCGATCACCGGTGGCGAGCCGGAGGAATCCCGGCGGCTCATTACGGAGGAAATGACATCGCCCTGGGCGTTGTAGGCGAGGACTTTCGACCGGCTCTTCGCGACGCCGGAAGCGAAGAAGCCGATGGGGCAGGTGCAAACGCGGCCGTTCGCGTCGCGGCCGAATTGCTGTGTGCCGAGTTGTTCGCCCGCCGGGCCGGTGACGGAGGTTTGCACGCAGGCATCGAAAGAATGGTCATCCAGTCCCGGCAACGCGGCATCGCCATCGCCCCGATAGAGGTAGTTGGTGACCACTCCGTTGGCCCGGGTGCTCCGCAAAACGTCGGCACCGAGGAACTCGGTGATCACGATGGGCGGGGAAATTGGCGTGCCGCCCGCTGTCGCGGCAGAGAGCGTGCGGAGATTGCCATACTGGTCGCGGGTTTCGATGAAGCGCCGTCCATCCTGATAGATCACGCCGGTGCGGCCACGGTGATTGAAGGTGCGGGTGATGGTCCGGCCATCGGTGGTTTCGGATAGCTCGTTGCCGCACGAATCATAGGTCCGGCTGATGACCGACGTGCCCCGCGTGGCGCCTGTCAGATCGCCCATGCCGTTGTAGGTATAGGTGGTTTCGGGGATCGCGACCACACCGGGAGGAAGATTTGTCCAACTGATGCTGACGGGTGCGTAACCCTCGTTACAGACGGGAGTGCAGACGGCGCCATTGGCGATCTGCTTCTGCGCGAGCGCCCCGCGGCTGTCGAAGGAGCAGGTTTCAAAGGTCCCATCCGGATAGTCGCAACGCGTGACACGGTCCTGGGAATCGCGGGTGTAGGTGGTGGTGGATCCGTTGGAATCGGTTTCGCTGACCAGGGCGTTCCGTCGGGAGAGCAGGGCGACCTCAGCCTGATAGTTGGAAGCAATTTTCACGGAGCGTTTCATGCTGAAGGGGGACGCGGGGGTGCCGCCGTCATATTCGCACCGGTATTCGGTGCCGCCCGGTTCGGTCCAGTCCGTCAAGCGGCCCAGCGAATCGTATTTGCAGGTGGACTGGTTGCCGGTGGCATCCATCGTCTTGATGCAGCGTCCCATTTCGTCCGGGACAAAGGTGAGGGTGAAGGAT
>CAXTTX010000628.1:0-2376 GCA_964247045.1 uncultured Verrucomicrobiales bacterium
CTTCTCACCGAACCCGGGAACTTCTCCGCCGTCGCCGTGGTCCGTATGCCCGGCGAGGGAGTCGAAGGCACATCGACGAACCGGATGACCTTCAATCTCAGCCCGGGCACCGTCTATTGGAGCCAGAAAGTGGGCGTTCCCGGACGGGACGACGTCAC
Organism: uncultured Verrucomicrobiales bacterium; assembly: GCA_964247045.1. Taxonomy (GTDB): domain Bacteria; phylum Verrucomicrobiota; class Verrucomicrobiia; order Verrucomicrobiales; family Akkermansiaceae; genus Luteolibacter. The sequence goes on from CAXTTX010000628.1 coordinate 159, forward strand.
GCGTGAATACCGCATCATCAATTTCAATGCCGACCAGAAATCCCAGATTTACGTGCAAATCGTGGACGGCCGCACCGGCCAGAACGTCCGGACCTACGCCTTGGGTGATGTGCTGATGATCCGCAAGCCGGTCGTCACCGTGGACCGCAAGCAGCGCCTCCACGTCCTGTACCTCGGGACACCGACGATGTATGTCCACTGTGAGATCGACCTGGATGGCAAGATGGTCGGCCGCCAGATTCACCAGCGGGGAGACTTCGGCGACCCACAACTGCTGACCTTCGGGGATGGCAGCGTGCGTGTTTCCAACAGCATTCCCTACGATCCGAAGGCGGCCGCCGAAGCAAAGGCGAAGGTCCGCAAGGCTTCGGACCGCCCGGCCGGGGCCTATTGATTTCCCGTTTCCCCGTGCCTTTCACGCGTTTTCGTGCCCTTTCCGCATTGCTGTGGATAAATTAGCTTTACATTTTTTTAAAAATTTAAGATATCTTAACTGTTTTTCGGATTCGAACTTTCCTTCTCCTATGAAATCCCTCTTCAAACTGATGGCGCTGGCGGGCGGGCTCGCTCTTGGCAGCGTTGGTGGCGTGGCAAATGCCGCGAACTTCCGGACGGTGGTCATCGATCCCGGCCATGGTGGACACGATCTCGGCGGCCAATGGGGCCGCGTTTATGAAAAGCATCTGGCGCTCGATACCGCGGTGCGGCTCGAGAAGAAGCTGAAGGCGCAGGGCTATCAGACCGTGATGACCCGCCGCAGCGATTATTTTGTCACCCTTCCGGGACGCGTCGCGATCGGCAACAGCTACCGCAACGCCATCTTCGTGTGCGTGCATTACAATTTCACCGTGAACGAAGGCGCGAACGGTCTTGAAACGTTTTATTATGGCGATGAAGGCCGTCGCCTTGCCGAGAACGTGCAATACAACCTGGTCCGCCGCACCAACACGATGGACCGCAAGGCGAAGTTCGCCCGCTTCTATGTCCTCCGGAATTCGACACTCCCGGCCATTTTGGTCGAGTGCGGATTCATCAGCAATTCCTCGGAGCGCAACCGAATGAAGTCCGCGGATTTCCGCGACTCCCTCGCACAGGGTATCGTCGATGGCATCCAGCGTTATCGCGCGAGTTCGCCTTCCTCCTACCAGCCTTCCTTCGCCACCCGCTGATTTTGGCAGACAGGATTAGGGAAGCGCGTAAAGTCCCGCCATGGGCGCGGTGACAGTGAAGGAGATGCTGGCCCTCGAGGCTGCGGCGATGGCTGGCGACTGGACGGAAGAACGTCTGCTGGACGCCGCGGGACTTAGCCTGGGCCGCGCCATCGGGCGCTATTTTCCGGTTGCTGGAACGGCGGTTGCCTATCTGGGCAAAGGCCACAATGCGGGTGATGCCCTGGTGGCATTGCGGGTCCTGAGGGATTCATTCGGCTGGCGCATCGGTGTCCGCCCCGCGTTTGCCATCGGCAAGGTCGCACCTTTGGTCGCGCGGAAGTGGGAGGAACCGGGCAGCCTGTGCGTGCTTGCGGAAGAACCGGAGTGGCCGGTGAACCGCGGGCCTTTGGTTCTGATCGATGGTTTGTTAGGCACCGGTGCCTCGGGGCCGCTCCGGGAGCCGCTTGCCACGTTGGCCGGTGAAATGGCGCGGCTGAGGGAGCAGGCGGGCGCGCGGATTGTCGCTGTGGATTGCCCGTCGGGCATTGATCCCGATACGGGTGAAGTCTACCCCGGCACGGTGGTCGCGGATGCGACATTCATGATCGGCAGCGCGAAGACGGGACTCCTAACAGGTTCAGCGGCTGTGAACACCGGTGCCCTCGTGCTGGTTTCCGTTCCGGTCCTTGCGTCCACCGCGAAGACGGAAATGGAGATGATTTCTCCCCAGACGCAATCCTTCGGCAAGCCCCCCCGCCCCTTCGACTTTCACAAGGGCAGCGCCGGGCGGGTGGCTATCCTCGCGGGTTCGGAAAATTACACCGGTGCCGCTGTTCTTGCCGCCACCGGTGCCCTGCGCGGAGGGGCGGGATTGGTCACGTTGTATGTCCCTTTTGAAATCCTGGCCTTGGTTTCGGGAAAACGCCCGCCGGAGGTGATCGTCCAAGGTGTGGAGCGGCCGGAGGAGCTGCTGGAGGATCACTTCGAAAGCGAATCCTCGCGCCTCGCAAATCATGTGATCGCCGCCGACCTCTGGGACGTGCGCGGCACTCTCGGCTTGATCAAAA
>CAXTTX010000629.1:0-2365 GCA_964247045.1 uncultured Verrucomicrobiales bacterium
GACCGGCGTCACGGGCGCCGGGCCTTTGTTCCACGAGGTGATGCTGGCGGCGATCCGCCCGCTGACGGGGATGGCGATCGATGAATCCGGAAACACCGCGGTTTTTCCGGAGGACGGCCTCGTCATCTCTCTCGCGGAAGTGGAGAAGGTACACGGCGTCACCATCAACTACCAGTCGCGGCAGGCGCTGGCCTTGGAATTCGCCACACCGGGAGAACCGCGCGGCGTATCCATCGTCGGCATCCCGACGATCAGCGATATGGAGCGTTTCACCCGCTGCCTGCACCGCCACCGGGCGGAAATTGTCAGGGAGGACGAATACCAGCGCTGGCGGGAGGAATTCATGATCCGTCCGGTGATCTGTCCCTGTTGCGTGGTGGCCGTGGAAGAACGGCGGGCTACTCCGGAGCGAAACCCGCTGACACGGATCTTCCAGCATGCCATCGCGGAAGGCCTGGAATTGCGTTGCGAGGTCGTTGCCCCGTCGATGGGTTTCTGCGCCTGGCTGGCACCACGCGGCCTGCAGTTTTCAAACGGCCTGGCAGGATTGATCGGCCGCGACAACAAGACCATGCTGGAGGTGGATTATGGCATGTGCCACGGCTTTCGCATCGCCCGGTGGGTGATGGACGGCGAGGTTTTTTCCGAAGTCTGCTTGTTTGATTCCATCGGCCAGCCGCATCTGAGGATCGCGGCGCGGGGAGCGAGGCACGAGGGCTTCTGGCGGAAAATCCGCGGGGAGGGGTGACGCCGGGCGGCTCCCCGAGCACATCAATTCCCTGCCGTCAGCGGTGGGAAGGGCTGGTTGAGAATTCTAACCGGCCTTTCATCCAGGCTGCGCAAGAACGCCTCCAGCTCCGTGAGCTGTTCGCGGTTCATCTTGAGCGGTTTCAAGAGCGGGCTGGTGACGGGAAACAGCGGATCATCCTTCTGGTCTTCCTTCCGCTTCGGATGCGGCATCCCCGCGTTGTAGAGGTTGAGGACACCGGCCAGGCGCGGGAAAAGGCCATTGTGCATGTACGGGCCCGTGTTGCCGACGTTGCGCAACGTCGGCGTGCGGAATTTGCCCATGTCCTCGGCCTTGCCGGTGACGGCTTGCAGTCCCGGATCGTAAAAACGACGTCCATAGTAGGTCAGGCCCGCGTTGTGGAACTGGTCATCCGTGAGCATCGCCCCGTTATGGCAGTTCAAACAGCGGCCCTGCGTGCGGAAAAGGTGCAGCCCCACCAGCGCGTCGTCCTTCAATGCCTCGCCCTTGCCCTTCAGGAAACGGTCGAAGTCGCTGTTGCCCACTCGCAGTCCCCGCTGGAAAGCCGCGAGCGCCTGCACCACTCGCTCGAAAGTGATCTCCGGATCCCCGAAGGCACCCTTGAATTTCTCCTCATAGAAATCCTTCACCTTCACCAGCCGCCCGACGATCTCACCGGGATTGCCGGCCATCTCCTTCGGGTTGAGAATGACCATGCGGGCCTGGTCCTCGAGGGTTGGCGCGCGACCATCCCAAAAGAGCGATTTCGCATGCCCCGCGCCGAGCAGCGACGGCGTGTTGCGCGTAAGCGCCGTCATGAAGACACCGTTCGCCTGCGATCGTCCCTCCGCCCAACCGTGTTCGGGATCGTGGCAACGGGCGCAGGAAATCTGTTGGGAACCGGATAGGCGTGGATCGAAAAACAGCGCCATGCCCAGCTTGATCTTGTCCGGGGTCGGTTCCATCCCTTCCGGGAAAGCGGGTCGGCCCGGTGTGGAGAGTTCCACGCGGGCGACACCTTCATCCAGCGTCGGCGCGGGCCATTCGGCGGGCGGCTTCGCGTATTCCGTGCGCAGCCATTCCACCAGATCTTCGCGCGAGGCGGTGGGATTGCCGGGGATCTCGTAGGTGGCGGGAGCACTCGCCTTCGGGGCGGGCGCGGCTGTCTCCGTTTCCCCGGACCCACCGGTATCCACCTCGTCCTGCGAAAATCCGGGAAGCGCGAGCCAGCAGAGTATGAAGAGGCGGAGCCACGGACGCATTTTCTTCAAAACGTTTCGATGTGGAGGTCCAGGTAAAGCCAGTTCGCATCTTTCGCGCGGTTCCAGGGGTAGGCGAAGTAGTTGGCGGATGCTCTGGGAGGTCCGCCTGTGCTGCCTTCCGGGACGCTTTTGACCGAGGTCATGGTGTAACAGAAATTGTTCCAGAGCAGGATCTTCTTGTCGGGGCTATCGAGTGCAGCCATCGGTGTGGAAAGCATCGTGCCGTTGATGGACCAGGCGTAGCTGTTGCGGTACGGTTTGAGCCGCCGGTGTGCGCCGGGGTTCAGCCAGACCGCCTCGCCGGAAACGTAGTCCTTGAGGACTTGGCAAAGGCTCAGCGGATCTTCAAAGGAAC
>CAXTTX010000630.1:0-2360 GCA_964247045.1 uncultured Verrucomicrobiales bacterium
GGGTCGGCCAAAAACTGACGCGCGAAGAGTTCTTGAACTCCCTCGTCAGCATGCTCTTCGAGCGCAACGACATCGCCTTCGGCCGTGGCAAGTTCCGCGTCCGCGGTGACGTCGTCGAGATCCACCCCGCCTACCTCGATGAAACGGCCATCCGCGTCGAATTCTTCGATGACGAGGTGGAGCGCATCTCCAGCATCCACACCCTCACCGGCCATCTCATCGACCGGCTTGAAAACCACACCTTTTTCCCCGCCAAACAGTTCGTCACTTCCAGCGACAAGATGAAGCGCGCGACCGTCGCCATCCGCCAGGAGGCAAAGGAGCAGGTCGCCAAGTTCGAAAAGGAGGGCAAGCTCATCGAGGCCCAGCGCCTCCGCATGCGCACCGACTACGACCTGGAGATGATGGCGGAAATGGGCTTCTGCCAGGGCATCGAGAACTATTCCCGCCACATCACCGGCCGCGAGCCCGGCGCGAGGCCTTATACCCTCATGGATTTCTTCCCGCGGGACTTCCTCCTGCTCGTCGATGAAAGCCACGCCACCATCCCACAGATCGGCGGCATGTATGAGGGCGACAAGAGCCGCAAGACCGTCCTTGTCGAACACGGCTTCCGCCTCCCCAGCGCCTTGGACAACCGCCCCTTGCGTTTCGACGAGTTCATCCAGATGACCAACCAGCGGGTCTACGTCTCCGCCACCCCCGGCATCTTCGAGATCGTCAACTCGCGGCCGGAAAACAAGACCTACATTCCCGTCAAATCCAGCCGCGAGGAAGGCGGACTCACCCTCTTCGACCTCAAGAAAATCCGCGTCATACCCAGCGGCAACGAGGAACCCGTGGACAAATTCGACCCCGCCCGCCGCGGCACGCCGCTCGTCGTGGAGCAGATCATCCGTCCCACCGGCCTGTTAGATCCGATCCTCATCCTGCGCCCCCTCAAGGGCCAGATCGATGAAACCATCGAACTCTGCCGCCAGCGCGTGGAGCGCCACGAGCGCGTGCTCGTCACCACCCTCACCAAAAAAACCGCGGAAGATCTCACCGAATATTTGCAGGAAACCGGCCTCAAGGTCCGCTACCTCCACTCCGACATCGACGCCGTGGAACGCGTGGAAATCCTGCGCCAGCTCCGGGCCGCCACCTTCGACATCCTCATCGGCATCAACCTCCTCCGCGAAGGCCTCGACCTGCCGGAGGTTTCCCTTGTCTGCATCCTCGACGCCGACAAGGAGGGCTTCCTCCGCAACGAGACCTCCATGATCCAGACCGCCGGCCGCGCCGCCCGTCACATCGGCGGCGAGTGCGTCCTGTTCTGCGACAAGGTCACCGATTCCATCCAGGCCCTCATCGACGTCACGGAATACCGCCGTGCCCGCCAGCAGGCCCACAACGAGGCCCACGGCATCACGCCCCAGAGCGTGAAACGTGCCCTCCAGGCCAGCCTCCACACCCACGAAAACGCGAAGGAAAGCGCCGACAAGCTCAACAGCTCGCTCGTCGCCGAGGATACGGAATCCTACGACAAGCTCCGCGTCATCTCCGAGCTTGAGGAGGAAATGCGCGAGGCCTCCTCCCGCCTCGAGTTCGAGCGCGCCGCCGGCCTCCGCGACCAGATCGCCGCCCTCAAGGCGGACAAGCCCGCGCCCATGGGCAGTCCCGTCAAATACTCCGCCGCCAAGGGTGCCCGCAAAAACGCCCGTTCCCGGAAATAACGGATTTCTTGACCTTCTGGCATATTTGATGCACACGATCCTCCCGTGTTCCTTTCGAAATCCGGTCGTCCTTACTTCGAGGCGTGGTTGCGCCGGACCGGCCGCCAGTTCGCCATCAGCGGTCGTTTGACCCAGACCGCCGTGGCCTTGGCCGCTACCGAAGGTGGCACCATCGACGAGTGGCGCTCACGCCTTCGGGTGCTACTTGAGGGCGAGGAAGTCCCCTCGATCGATCTTCTCACCCGCATCGACGCGATTCTGGCCGGCCCCACCCGGGCTGCCCGTCCGGAAACCTTGCAAGGATCCCTTTTCTAGTAAAAAGCCAGCTGGAAACCGAATGAGGGTATAACAAATTTGTCACAAAACCGCTTCATTTGGAGGACTCCCTAGGTTAGTGGTGTCGGACGGATGCATCGGGTTCGTTCAGGTTCCACACTTCTGAGGTTTCGGCTCGCCGCCGTTCTCCTGTGCCTGAAATACGTGTTTGTCGGTGTGACGGCGATCCTCCTTCCCTACGCCCTCCTCAACCATAACCCGGAACTCGCTTGGCTCGGCCTCACTTTCGGGATGGTGACCTTGGGCGTCGCCGTTGCCCAGTGGGTGGTCGGGTCGCAGGCCCGCTGTCCGCTCTGCATGACACCCGTG
>CAXTTX010000631.1:0-2355 GCA_964247045.1 uncultured Verrucomicrobiales bacterium
TGGTTTTCCAAACCCAGATCCCCCGTGACGGGCTCTTTGTCCGGGCCAGTGCCCGAGGCCTGCCTATCGGCGTGTTGGAAGACGGTGCCGGGGCCCAGGTGGTCTTCGACTCCCTGCGCACGGAGATCGAGGCGAAACTCGAACCCAGCAGCAACTCCTACGCCGTCCGCTGAATGATGGATCCCATCTATCCCTGGCTCGACCCCATCGAGGTGAGGCGGTTGGCCGACCGTTTGATGCGGCCGGACCGCGAGGCGCAGCCGACGGTGACCGACGCGGGATTTGACGAGGGATTCGTCGGCTTCGCGACGGACCAGCCGCCCGTTGCATTCACCCCGGTGCCGCCGCCGCTGCCACCGCGCCCGGAGCCACCCGGCCCGTTCCAAGCACCGCCGCCCGCGGAAATCCAAGGCAACGCGCGCGGGCCGTTTCTCGACCGGATCCACCGCTTCCGCGACTGGATGCGCCACAATTTCTCGGCAACCGGGATTTTCATCCTCGACCGCGAGGGAGCCGTAATTTTCGACGAAAGCAACCACGGCCGCCTGCATTTCCTGGCCCGCAGCCTGGCCCTAGCCTCCCGCAGGCCGGGTGCCTCCGCAGGCAACGTGCATGTGAAAATCGGTGCGGGAGCCACGCTGGAAGTGATTCCGGTGGACACCGCCTACGGCTGCCTGGTTCTCGGGGCGGTGGTCCCGGACTCGCTGCCGCCGCCCTCGGTGATCGCGGTGATGGAGGCGCTGTCGAAAGTGGCGGCGCCGCCGCCGGAGAATCTGTGAGGGATTCCGCGGGAAAGGAATCTGGAAGTTATTTGTTAGATCTTATTCGAGGGAGAGATTCCGGACCCATTTTCCATGCTCCCACCCAATAACCGCCAACCCATAACTTATAACCAACCGGCCTAGCGCGTCTGCCGGTTCTGGCGGGAGATGATGATGGTGGAGGCAACGCCACAGGCGACGATGATGGCGCCGAGCACGATGCCGCAATATTTGTCCGTGTCGACCTCGTCGTTGCGCTCGATGTAATCCCGGGAAGATCTCGCGACCGGGGTTTTCATGAAGGGGATGGGCTTTTTCAGCGCGTAGAAAACAATCCGCCGCTCCGTGTTGCGGTAGTCGTTGCGGAAGGTTTCGGCCTCGCGCACGAGCAGGTCGATGCGGTCGTTGACAAAGAACTCGGAAGCCGGCCGCGCCTCGGGCTCGTCATCGGGCCAGACCTTCATCGTCTCCACCTCGACGCGGCTGCCGGAGGATGAAATGCGGCGGATGCGCGTGATCAGGCTCGACGCCTCCTCCCGCGAGGTGGCCCCGGAGGCAAGCAGGCGCCGGAGGCCCTCCTTCACCAGATCGAAACGCTCTCCCTCGCCCGGTTGCAAGGGCTCCTCCTTGTTGCGAACGCGGTCGATACGGCGCTGGAGCCGCAGGCGTTCCGCCTCGAAGGGATTCTTCGTGGCCTGCGCCACGACGATGGCCTCGTAAGCATAACGGAGGGGCATCACGGAGGCCGGAACCGGAACCCCGCCCTTCTCCTTGAACTGCTGCGCGTTCTCAAACAGTCCGTGGTTCATCTCCTTGTAAGGCACCAGCGCGCCCGCCAACAGCATCTGCGGCACCAGCAGCAGGGGGACAGCGGTTAGAGCGGCACGCTCGGTTTTCACCATGGCCGAAATGACCAGCGCCATACCGGTGCCGGTCCAGGCGGTGAGGGTCATCCACAGCCAGAGATCCGTGAGCATGCCGTCGATCTCCAGGAAGTAGTTGCCCACGATCAGGTAGGCGAGGCACTGCGCGGCGGCAACGAGGCCGAGCGCCGCGAACTTCGCCATCACATAGGAGCCGGCGCCGGGCTGGCAGTTCCGCTCGCGCCGCAACACCGGGCGGTCGCGCAGAACTTCCGTCGCGGAGTTGGTCAGCCCGAGGAACATCGCCACCGTGACGCTCAGGAAGAGATAGGCGGGGATGTGGAGGGCGGTGGAAAACTGATAGGGACCGTCGGGAGAGGAACGCAGGGTGATGGCAACGAGCGCGGCGAGGAGCGGAGCTTCCAGACAGGTGCTGTAAATCGTGCCGCGGTTGCGGACCTTCGAAAGCAGGGAGCGCTGGAAGTGGGTGAGGAAAACCGCGAAGACCGCGCGGAACAAACGGGTCGGCTTCGGCGGTACCGGCAGGCGTTCCTCGCCGCGCAGTTCGCCGAGTTTGGAGACGGGACCGCTGCCGTGCTGGAGCGATTGCATCAGCTCCACGCTCTCGAACCTTTCCTGCCAGAAAGAGGGCGGGAAGCGCCGCGCGGCCCCGGTGTTGGAACCGCCGCCGATGGAGCTCAAGGGCGTCTCCAGCACGTCGAAGACGAAGT
>CAXTTX010000632.1:0-2344 GCA_964247045.1 uncultured Verrucomicrobiales bacterium
ACGCCATCCGCTCCGTTCATGAAAAAATAAACACCGTCTCCGCGGGCTGCGAAAAGCGCAGCGGCATGGCCGCCACCCTCGCTCTCGCCTGGTTCACCCCGGATAACCTTTACATCGCCAACGCGGGAGATTCCCGGGTCTACCGTTCCCGGGACGGGGTCTTGGAGCAACTAAGCCGCGATCACACCACCGCTTGGAACCAATGGAAAAGGGGGGAGATCGCCGAGATCCAATACCGGTCGCACCCCCGGCGGGCTGCCCTCTACGAGGTCATCGGCGGAGGTCACGCCAGAGTGAATCCACACTTCGCCGCAGTGCCTTACCAGCCCGGCGATCGCTTCCTCATCTGCTCGGATGGCCTGATCGACGGCCTGTGGGAGCGCCATATCTCCAACCAACTCGCCGTCAATAATATCCAACCATTGGAGGCCGCGCGATACCTGCTCAAACGGTCGATTGAAAATTCCGGTCGGGACGATACCACGCTCATTGTCATCAGTATCGGACCGCCAGCCCCTGCGGGTTGTCATGACTAACTAAAACGAAGTGACTTGGCACGCGTGATGCTCATTCATCGCGGTCAGCCACACTGGAAGACTGAAGGACTACCTTCGCTTTCAGGAAATCTGAAATAATAACCGTTAAATACTGAAAACCAACCATTAATATGGCCAAATATAAATTGGAATACATCTGGCTCGACGGCTACACCCCCGTTCCGAACCTTCGCGGCAAGACCCAAATCAAAGAATATGCCAGTTTTCCAAAGCTTGAGGAGCTTCCACTCTGGGGTTTCGACGGCAGCTCGACCCAACAGGCCGAAGGACGTAGCTCGGACTGCGTGCTCAAGCCCGTCGCCATTTATCCTGACAGCACCCGCAAGAACGGCGCGCTGGTGATGTGTGAGGTCATGAACTCCGATGGCACCCCCCACGTTTCCAACGGCCGCGCCACCATCCTTGACGATCCCGGCGCATGGTTCGGTTTCGAGCAGGAATATTTCCTCTACCAGGACGGCCGTCCCCTCGGCTTCCCGGAGGGCGGCTTCCCCCTCATCGGCCAAGGTCCGTATTACTGCGGCGTCGGCTACAAGTTCATGGGTGACATCGCCCGCCAGATCGTCGAGGAGCACCTCGACCTCTGTCTCGACGCCGGCATCAACCACGAAGGCATCAATGCCGAGGTGGCAAAGGGCCAGTGGGAGTTCCAGATCTTCGGCAAGGGCTCCAAGAAAGCCGCCGACGAAATGTGGGTTGCCCGTTATCTCCTCAACCGCGTTTGCGAAAAATACGCCGTGGACGTGGAATACCACTGCAAGCCGCTTGGCGACAGCGACTGGAACGGTTCCGGCATGCATGCCAACTTCTCCACCGAGTATCTCCGCGAAAAGGGTGGCAAGGCCTACTTCGAAGCCCTCATGGCCGCCTTCGGTGAACACACCGAGGAACACATCGCCGTCTACGGCCCGGACAACCACCTCCGCCTCACCGGCCTCCACGAAACGCAGTCCATCGACAAGTTCTCCTACGGTGTCGCCGACCGGGGTGCCTCGGTCCGCGTTCCGCACAGCTTCGTCAAGGGCGACGCCTACCGCGGCTACCTCGAGGACCGCCGTCCGAACTCCCAGGGCGATCCCTATCAGATCGCCTCGCGGATTCTCAAGACGATCTCGCTCGTCCCGGCTCCCTGATTCCTACCCGTCAGGCCGCCCTTACCCGGTCTGACTATTTTCCATGGCCGCCTTTCCTAACGGAAAGGCGGCTTTTCTTTTTCGGGCGCGAGCACCGCGAACTCCCCCCGGCGTAGGGAGCCCGGGTCCATCAACGACCTCACTCGCCAGAGGAAACGGATACCCTTTTCTCCTTGGCAGACCACAATCTCGAGCGTCTGTTGAAGCCATGTGGCTGAAATTCCCGGTTCTCCCTTCCCTCGCCCTCACCTCGGCCATGCTCCTCTCCCTTTCCCTCACATCTTGTGGAAAGAAACGGTCCTCTGCCACCTCAGGCTCGAACTCCACCCCGGAGGCCTCCGCCTCGGAAGCCACGACCGCCACGGACGCCAACTCCGGCACGGACGCCGAAGTGGACCCGGTCCAAACCTTCACCGGCCCCAATGCGGAGATGGAAGAACTCATGGCCTTCCGCCAGCAGACCCGCTCGTTTTATAACAACCGCGCCTTCGCGAAACTGGAGCGGCTGGCGGCCAAACTTCACAAGGAAAAACACCGCTTCCGCGACGGTGATTGGAAGATTCTGCACTTCTATGATTCCATGGACTGCCGCAAGGACGAACCCGAGAGCATGTGGAAGCTCCACGCGGAAATCCACAAGGATTGGGAAAGCAA
>CAXTTX010000633.1:0-675 GCA_964247045.1 uncultured Verrucomicrobiales bacterium
ACCGGAAAGTTACTCCCGTTCCCACACCAGGCACCCCGGGTTCTTTGCTACGAACAGAGAAGGCGGGACACCACGAACGAAGAAACAAAAAAGCCCGGGCATCCGTTAGGACGACCGGGCTTGGGAAAATTCCGAAGGATCTCAGCGGGAGGCGACAGCGGCGAGGTCGGGGCGCTGGCGGACGATGTTCGCAAGCATGGCGCGGCAATGGTCGTAGCTGGTGCGCTTGCTGAGGAGCTCGGCACTGCGGGTGAAGGAACCCCACTGGACGACGGTCATCTCGACATTGCGGGTTGCCCAGAGGCCCATGACTTCCTTGGTCGGGGTGTAGATGTCAACGGTGCCGGTGCCGAGAAGAGCGGAACCGTAGTCGTCGACCACGTAGAGATAGGGAAGGCCCTTGATGCGGAAGGTGGTGCCGACGGGATAGAAGGACCAGTCGGCGGCGGCGCTGCGGACCTTGTCATTGTAACGGAGGGTGGTGCCCGTCGCGTTCTTGTCGCCGTAGATCAAATGATCCGACTCGGTGGAGGTGTAGGCGGTGGTGCGGACGATGCGGGTGCGGTCGCTGAACGCGTAGACCGGCATCGAGTGCTTGTCGCGGGGCTTGCCAGCAGCGGAGGCGACGGCCTCAGAGGAAGCGGGCGGCAAGGCGAAGCTCTCACGCTTGGCATA
>CAXTTX010000633.1:685-2326 GCA_964247045.1 uncultured Verrucomicrobiales bacterium
CTGTTGATGGACGACTTGGAGAGGACGTTGGGAGAACTTCCGCAACTGGTGAAAAGCACCGCCGTCAGGGCGAGTGCTGCAAGGGAAAGGGATCGTTGGAACATGCGGTTCTTGGTATGGAAGTGTGGCTTTCGATGGCTCGCACGCGTCTTGACAAGAAATTCCCAAAACGCGCGCCTCTCATACCCGCTGACCCATCCCGCCGCAAACGGAAAAAGCCGATGTTAGAGCCTTTACATTGTAATGTTGCTCATAATCAAATGATTGCGATTTCCGTGTGGTGAATTTACCGACCTGTGGCTGCCGGTAACCACCCTCGCGCGCCGACGTTCGACGCCCCGGATTTCCGGAAAAATCCCTCCAGTCCGCGGCGTCCCTCGAGGTTCACAATCGCCTCCGCGGCCTTGTTCCAGCGCCAGCGGAAGCCGGCGTCGCGCAGGCGGACGGGCTCGGCCCAGCGGCTTTTCAACACGAGTTCCGTCTCCGTCCGCATGAGCCTGGCACCGATCTCCAGCATCCACCGCGTGGCGGGGAGGCCGAGGGGCATGCCGACGGTTTCGCGGAAAAGCCTCATCCACTCCCGGTTGGTGGGGAAGTCGGGAGCGGTGAGATTGAGGATGCCGTCAAGGAAGGGATCCTGGATCAGGAAATCCATCGCGCGGAGGAAGTCCTCCATGTGGATCCAACTGGTGCGCTGGTGGCCGCCGCCCATCTTTCCGCCGAGACCGCATCCGACGAGCTTGCGCAGGACGTCATAGACGGTGCCGGGTTCATGGGCGAGGACCATGCCGGTCCGGAGGGCGAGCTTCCGCGTCGTGGCAGGGACGAGTTCATTGAAAAAGGCGTCTTCCCAAGCCTGAGCAACCTCGCAAGAAAATCCCTCGCCTGGTTCGCCGAGCCAATCGTTCTGCGGTTTATCCTCGGCATGGCGGTACCAAGTGGCGGTGCTCGAATTGAACCAGTTCTTCGGCGGCACCTTGCACAGGCGGATGGCCTCGCCGATGACATGGGTCGAGTCGATGCGCGATTCGAGGATCTGGCGGCGGTTGGCCGGGGTGTAGCGGCAGTTCACGCTGCGCCCGGTGAGGTTGATGACGGCCTCGGCTCCTTCGAGGGCCAGAGCCCAGGGGCCAAGGGTCTTGCCGTCCCATTCGAGGAACATGCCATCCCCGCTCCAGCCTTTGCGGCTGCGGGCGATGGCGACCACTTCCTTGCCCTGGCGGGCGAAGTGGCGGTTGAGGTAGCGGCCAAGGAATCCATTGGCTCCGAAAATCACGATCACGGCGTTCATTGGGAAAAGGGGTGGGGATTGGAGACTCAACGATGGCAGGCTCCGTCCTTGCAGGCGGCCAGCGAGGCGGACTCCAGCGCGAAGGCGAGGTTTCGGTCGTCGTCCAGGCGGAGGAGCCGCGAGATGGCAAGGCGGTTCTCCGAGAGGAGATGGACCGCTTTTCTCACCAGCGGCTGCAGGGCCGGGGCCGCGAGGCGGTATGACCAGTCCAGATAATCGCGGGTGATCCAGAGGCAGGTGAGCCAAGCGGCGGTGCCTTGCCACCAGCGGCCGTCGTCCGCCATGACCACCACGTCGCGGTCGGGGCCGAGCCGGTGTCGGGCGGCGCGGGATCGGCGACCGGGGCGGAG
>CAXTTX010000634.1:0-2319 GCA_964247045.1 uncultured Verrucomicrobiales bacterium
GCCGCCATGAGTTGACCTCCTGGCGCATCGCATGGATCTCGTCGTTCTCCTGTTCCCGGGCGATCGATCTTTCGGTTCTTTCGGTCCTGTCGGGAGTGGCGGTGGCCCGCGGGAGGGGCTTTTTGCGGATGTAGGAGACGGGCTCTTCCTTCTGCGGTTCATCCGGCATGCTCTCGTGGACTTTCCGTTCCGCCTCGAGGCTGCTGAGGCGTTGTTCCTCGGACCATTGGAAACGCTCCTGGAATTTCGGGTCGATCTCGTTTGGCGCGAGCCGGGACATGCCGTGCTCGTGACGGATTTCCAGGCCGACGTCGGTGACGCGGGCGATGGAGGCGGAGTTGAACTGGCGGCCGTCCTTGGCGGTGAAGGTGCCGAGTTTTTCACCCACGGCGGCGTTGCGGGCCTTGCGGCGGTAGTCGTCCTGATAGCGGCTGAAGGTCTTTTCCAAAGTCAGGATATCCTGCTGGATGCTGATCTTCTTTTCCGCAAGCTGGTCCTTCAAGGCGGCGGCTTCGGTGCTGGCGCGTTGCACCTTCGCCAGCTCCTTGTCGGCAGAGTCGCCGCGGGAGCTGCCTTTGGCGAGCTCCTCGTTGCCCCGGTCGAGACGCTGGGTGAGATCAAGGATCTCCGCGGCGTCGGCGGAGATTTCCTGGCGGATGCTCACTTTCACGCCGGACGACTTCGAGTGCCGGTCAACGAAAATGGAGAGTCCGACGGCGGCCATGACCAGAACGATCAAGCCGACGAGGTAGGTCATGATCCCTGTATTGTCGTCTGGTGCTAGCATGGGATGGAGGGGTAAGGGATGGTTGGAAAATCTGAAAATACCGGCTTCACGGGGCGTTTGAGACGGTCGATCTCAGGTTGCCGATTTCGTTCTGGAGCGCGCTGAGCCGGCCGGCCTTTGATTGGAGATTCCGGGAGAGGGCACCGACGTTGGTGATGCCGGTGGTCTTGCGCTGGGCCCGTTCCAGTTCGCGCTGGAGGTCCCGGACTTCTTTCTTGAGGCTTTCGGCGACCATTTGCTTCTCCTCGATCTCCGCGAGTTTCTTCACGCGGAGGTCCGCCTTTTCCTTTTCACGCTGCAGCGCGAGCTGCTGGTCCATGATCTTGTCGCTTTCCCCGACCTTTTTGAGATGGTCCTCGAGGTCGTCGTTCTCCTTCTTCACCGCGGCCGCCTTCTGGTTGGGATCGAACTGGTAGTAGTCCTTCATCTCGTCCGGAAGTTCCTCGAAGGGAATGCGCTTGTGGCCATCGTCATGACGGATCTGGATGCCGACGGCGGAAACTTCCGTGAAGGTGACGTTCTTGTAGGTGGTACCGGTGGCGGTCTTGAGGGACTCCATGGTCTTGCCCTTGGCTCCGCCGCGGACGAAGGCGCGGTACTGGTCCTTGTAGTTCTCAAATGCCTGTTCGCGATCCACGATGGCTGCCTGGGCAGCCGCCACGGAATCCTTGAGCTTGGCGATGCGATCCTTGCCGGCACCGTTCTCCGCCTTGAAGCGGGAGAAATCGCGCGCGGCGGCATTGCGGGCGGGTGCGGAAGCCAGCGACATCTCGGCGACCTGGATATTGTTCTTCAGGTGGTCGATCTCCTTGGCCTGGCCGGCGATAACGGACTCGATGGACTGGTCACCGCCCTGCAAGCCTTCGTCAAAGGCGAACATGAAGAGCGTGCCGAAACCGAGCAGCACCACGAGCGCCAGGACCATGCCGATAACCCCGGGGCCGCGCCCGCTTGACATCATATCCGAGAATGACATAAGGAAAATTTGGGAAAGGTCACGTGGGCTGATACCTCACCATGAGGTGATCCAGCCCGCATTGGGCAGAGTCGCCCGGGAGTTGCCGTTGTATGTCAAACCCGTGGCCGCTTGTCATCAGAGGCGGGACTTCATGTTGGCGATTTCCGCCTGGAGAACGCTGACGCGGTTCTGCTTGGCGCGGATATTGCCGCCGATGGAGTTGCTCTTGTTGATGACAATGTTTCCGGCGGCACGGGCGGAGGCGGCGGCGGCTTCGGCGCGGTCTTGCTCGCGCTCGAGGTTCCGGATTTCGGAAAGGAGATTGGTGATGAGGGACTCCTTCTGGGAGATATCCGCAAGCAGGCGGACACGGGCCTCGGCCTTGGCCTTCTCACGGTCTTCCGCGAGCTTCGCGTCCATGGCGACGCCGGCGACGGTGGCTTCCGCCTCGTGCTTGTCGCGGAGGGCGTTCTCGATGGCGAGTGCCTTGTCCTTCTGGTTGGGATCGAACTGATAATAGTCCTTCATCTCGTCCGGAAGTTCCTCGAAGGGGATGCGCTTCTGGCCTTCCTCG
>CAXTTX010000635.1:0-2296 GCA_964247045.1 uncultured Verrucomicrobiales bacterium
ATCGGGTGGCGCCGCATGCAGGACGGCGGAAAGGACCAAGGGGATGAAAACGCGGAGGAGGACCGGTTTGATCGACATGGGAAGAGGCCTAGCGTTTCGAGCGCATGGCGTAAACCTGTTTGAGCGATGATGCGGCAAGATCGCGGTATTCCCGGGTTTCCATGGAAACGAGAGCGATGCGGCCCTTTTCGTCATAGTGGACGCCCCAGCCGTAGTTCTTCGCCAAGGGGGATGCCATCATGCAGGCCTGGGGCTTGGCGAAAACAATGGCCATGATCTCGTCACGACGGGCGCGTGCCTCAGCGGCGGGAATCCCCTGACGGGCGCAGTGGACCTTGAAGTAAAGTTCGCGCTCGGTGAGCTGATAGGGATGGCCGGAAAGGAAATGGTGCTGCCAGCCGGCGACGGTTTTCGCGCTCGCGCGGTCGGGAGGCACCTGGGCGGACGCCAGCTTGGAATCCGGGGCGACGTGGATGAAGGTGTCGGTATAGGACATGGGGAAGATTTTAAAGAATCGGCCGGCCGGTGAAAAGTCCGGAGGAAATGCACGGCCGTCTTGACGGGAAATCGACGGAAAACGATAACATGGCCATGGCGCGCCCCTTTCAAAATTCCGACCTCGACGCCTGCGTGAAGCTCTATGTGGCGATTTTCGAGCAACCGCCCTGGAACGAGGTGTGGGAACGGGCGGTCGTGAGGGAGCGTCTGGAACAGATGCTGGCGACTCCGGGATTTTTCGGCGTGGTGGCGACGGAGCAAGAAGGCGTCACGGGCTTCGCGATGGGGGTGTCCGAACCGTGGCACGAGGGGTATCACTTCCACCTGAAGGAGATGTGCATCGAGAGCTCGCGGCAGCGGCAGGGCCTGGGCCGCCGCCTGCTGGAATATCTGGCGGATGAACTGGCGGAGCGCGACGTGAAACGGATCTATCTGCTGACGGCGCGTGGCGACATGTCCGAGGCATTTTATCAGAAGGCGGGCTTTCACACGAGTCCGAAGATGATCCTCATGGCGCGCAAAATGCGGCAGGATGATGTGGCGGGAGCATGATGACATGGCGCTGGAACATCATGTTTTGACGAGCGCGTGCGGGGAATACACCCGTGACGTGTGGCTGATGGCAGGGCCCGAGGATGTGGCGAACACGCTGTGTGTCTTTCTCGATGGGGAGTTTTATCTCGGAGGCGTGAACGCGCCGCTGGTAATCCATGACCTGATGGCCTCCGGGGTGCTTCCCGCGATGACATGCGTGTTTGTCTCGAACGTGAACGGGGAGGCGCGTCACCACGACTACACCTGCAACCCGCGGTATGCGAGGTTCATCGTGGAGGACGTGGTGAATTGGGCGCGGGAGCGTGCGAATTTGCTGGAGAATGACCACACGATTTGCGGGTTGAGCCTGAGCGGGTTGGAGAGCGCGGCCATTGCCCTGTGGTATCCGGAGGTCTTTTCGCGGGCCTTGTGCCAGTCCGGTTCATTCTGGTGGCTGGAGGGCAGGGAGATCGATTTTCCGTCAAGCGCGGCAAGGCTATGGATGGGCGTGGGGGAAAAGGAGGTGGCGTTTGGCATCACCCATCCGCCGTCGGGTCTCTATCAGGGGATCTCGCAGATCGAGGGAGTGGATAAGGCGGCGCGCTTGTTCCAAGGACTGGGGGCGACGGTGAGATACTCGATGCACAAGGGCGGGCATGCCTCAAAAACCTGGGTGGAAGAGTTGCCGGGGGCGCTGGCATGGCTTTTTGGGAGAGACATGTCAGCAGATTGACTGGGCAAGTCCTCCAGGACATTGAAATCAACAACCAACAAGGAAAGACACGACCATGAAAACGGACATCATCACCAACAGACTCGCCGGAAAAGCCGCCCTCGTCACCGGGGCATCGCGCGGAATCGGAGCCGCCATTGCCAAACGTCTCGCGGCGGATGGGGCGGCTGTGGCGATCACCTTCACTTCCTCGCCAAGCAAGGCGGATGAGGTCGTCAAGGAAATCGAGGCGGCAGGTGGCAAAGCTCTCGCGATCCAGGCGGATGCCGCTGACGTGGAGGCGGTGAGGCTGGCCGTTGCGAAAACGGTGGGGGCCTTCGGTGGCATCGACATCCTGGTGAATAACGCGGGCATCGCGCCGATGGCACCCATCACCGAGTTTTCACTGGAGGACTTCGACAAGCTGATCGCGGTGAATGTGCGCGGCCTGTTCGTGGCCACGCAGGAAGCCGCGCGGCACATGCGGGAGAACGGACGCATCATCCACATTGGCAGCACGAACAGCGAGCGGATGCCGTTCATCGGCGGTTC
>CAXTTX010000636.1:0-2295 GCA_964247045.1 uncultured Verrucomicrobiales bacterium
GTTCATGCTGCTCGGGTTTTATTGATGCTGCTCGGGTTTTCAAGGAAACTAGGGAATTGGTTTTCGGGTTGGCCAGAGAAAATGACGATTTGGGTAAAAATTCGTTCAGAAGTAAATACACCGCTCCATGCCTTTCGCCACAAGGAATTGACGGCGGCGGGAGTGCCCCGCATGACTCGGCCATGACACGTGTTGCCTTTCATTTGCCCGCCGGTCTGGCGAGGGTCGCCGGGAGCTTTGGCAGCCTCCAAGACTTGGACAACGCCGACCCCGGTACGGTTCAAGGTGCATGCGATATCGCGGAAATCCGGCTGGACATCCTCGCGGCCGGAAAGGCTGGGATTACTCCTTCCCGCTGGGCCCATTTGACAGGGATTCCGCTGCTTTTCACCGCCCGGCGGATCGAGGAAGGCGGGGCCTTGCCGATGGAGGCGGACGCGCGTGCCCAACTGTTGGAAATCGCCCTTCCCTATGCCTCCTGGGTGGACGTGGAAGTGGCCAGCATCCCGTCGATGGGCGGCCTGTTGGAGAAACTGGCGGATGCGGGCATCCCGTGGATCGCGTCCTATCACGATTTTGAGAAACTGCCGGAGAACGCGGCCTTGTTGCACGCGGCAAAACTGGCGAAGGACGCGGGAGCCGCGGTTTTCAAAGCGGCCGCGAGGCTGGAATCCGCAAGTGACGTGGCCCGTCTCGCGGAGTTCCAACAGGACGATCCCGGACTGGCGGTGGCAACCATGGGCATGGGTCCGCTGGCACCCGTTTCCCGCCTGCTGTGCGCGCAGTACGGCAGCGTTTTAAACTACGGATACATAGGTGAAAACCCTACAGCACCTGGGCAATGGAGTGCTTCTTTCCTAAGGGAGGCGATTACAAAGCTGCCGGGCAGGGAAGCCTAACAAACCTATCATTCGCTAGCGGGACAACCGGGGCTCGCGGCAAATTCCGGTAAGCAAATGGCGGCTGGATTATTCAAACAGAAGTTGGCAACCTCCCGGATATGCCATCGCTTTTCCTGATGGCCGGGGTGGGCATCCCGATCCTGTGGCTGTTCTCCATCCGGCCCTATTGCATCCGGAACGGACAAGGATACACCGCTGCAACGAACGTCGGGGCGACGATGTGGTTGGATTGGCAGATGGCCTCCGAGATCGCCGCCGAAAAAGAGGACGCCGGCATGCGGCGGATTTGCCGCGCGTTTTTGATCCTGCACCTGGTGGCCATCGCCATCCCCGCGTTCTTGATCTTTGAAGGCATCCTGCAAGTGCAGCCCTGACGCGGCGCGGGGCGGGGCGGCTCTAACCAATGATCTCCACGGGCGCGTCCGGCAGTGCCTGGAGGAAGGATTTCCCGTAGCGCTTGGTGAGGATCCGGTTGTCGAGGATGCAGACGAGCCCCTTGTCGCGTCCGGTGCGGATGAGGCGGCCGACCCCCTGGCGCATTTTCAGAATCGCCTCGGGGACGGAGTAATCCATGAAGGGGTTTCCGCCGCCCGCCTCGATGGCTTCCAGACGGGAGGCGACCAAGGGATGATCTGGCACCGCGAAGGGCAGGCGGGTAACGACGACGTTGGAAAGCGCGTCGCCGGGGACATCCACGCCGGTCCAAAAGCTGTCGGTTCCGAGAAGGACGCTGCTGCCGTCCTTGCGGAATTCCTCGATCATGCGGTGGCGCGGCAGACCATCGCCCTGGATGAGGACGCGCCAGCCCTGCACCTTGAAGAAATGTTCCAGGCGCTGCGCGCAGTCCCGCATGGTGCGGTAGCTGGTGAAGAGAACGAAGGCACGGCCATCGCTTTCCAGCAACGACTGGCGGATGCCCTCGGCGAGCAGTTCATCGTAGCGCGGCGTGCCAGGGTCCGGGACGGACTTGTAGATCCGGATTTTCATCTGCCGCTGGAAATCGAAGGGGCTGCCAATGCAAAGCGCGTGTGCCGATTCCGCACCGACACGGCCGCGGAAGTAGCCGAGCTTCGGGTCGCCGACGCCGAGGGTGGCGCTGGTGAGCACGAGGCTTTTCTTGCCGCCGAAAAGCAGCGGGCGGAGTTTATCAGCGACGTTCACGGGCGCGGAATGGATGCTGAATTGCTGTTCGTCCCGTCCGGCGCGCTCGACCCAATAGACGCTGTCGTCCGATGCCTGGTCGAGGAAGACGCCGATGGCGCCGTGGGCTTCCCGGAGCCGGCGAGAAGCATCCTGAAGCTCGGATTTCGTCGCCTCCGAATCGACATCCGCGGCGAGGTTGTCGATTTCCTGCCAAAGCTCCCGCAGCGGTTGGGCAAGCGTATTGGGGACC
>CAXTTX010000637.1:0-615 GCA_964247045.1 uncultured Verrucomicrobiales bacterium
ATATCACACGGTGCGCGACGTCGCGGCGCTAGAGGCGTGGACGGCGCGCGCGCGGTGGCTTTCTTGGAAGCCGTGGCGGAGCATCCCCGTTTGGCCATGGGTAAGGACCGCCTCCTGATCGAAATCCGCGCAGGGGAACGCCTGCCCGTGGACACCGTCAGCCGGGAAGGGGAGATGGTCCGCCTCGTTCCCGAAGGCGACTCCGGACCTTGGACCGAAATCGCCGGGTCGTTCTGGCAGGTCGGTCCGGAAACCATCAGCCGGGTGGGGGAACGCGAGGTGCCGGAAGGACTGGCGGCCGACTTCCGCAAGCTTGCCGCTGGCAAACCGGCGGAAATCCCCGTGGACCGGTTCTTTAGCCATCTGGAAGGCTGGCAGGAGTGGCTGCATTTTCCAGAGGGCTCATGGCTGGACGCCCTGCACTTCGTCCCGGCGGAGGCGGCCTTTGAGCTTTCGCTGGAGGGCTCGCTCCAGCATCTGGAGGCAAGGCTCCAGGTGCGCTATGGCGACGAGAACGTATCGCCGGGCGTCGGAAAGGTGCGAAATCTGCCCCGCCTGAATGGCGACCGCTGCGAGGTGCGTGACTTGGCGAAGGAAGAAGCGGCCGCCCACCGC
>CAXTTX010000637.1:625-2267 GCA_964247045.1 uncultured Verrucomicrobiales bacterium
GATGAAGGCCGGTTTCGAGGTGGCCAATTTCGCACTCGGCGAGTGGTCGCTGAAAGGTGAGACGGCCGTGATCGACTTCCTCACCCGCACCCTCCCGGAGCTGCGGCGGGACTGGACCGTTACCGAGGGCGAGCGCTTCCGCCACGTCCAAAAGCAGGTGGCCGTCGTGACCCCGCGGATCGAAATCGTCGGCTCCGGAGAAGACTGGCTGAGCTTTGATTTGTCGTTTCAAACGGCCGATGGTGTTGAGATTCCCCAGGCCGAGATCCGCCGCTTGCTGCGGTCCGGTGGTGGCAATAGTGCCGGCAGCGGTCGCCGTTTGGCGATCTCTCCGGACGTGGCGAACCTGATCGATCCGCTGCTTTCTGACCTCGAGGTAAGTCAGGAAGGCGGCCACTTCACCGCCTCCGCGAGGGCGGGTGAGATCATCCGGGAAATCCGGAATAAAATCAGCAAATCACATGACACCAACGAGAAAGAGGATTTATTCACATTCATTCCACCACTGGGCCTGAGGGCGGATCTCCGGCCTTATCAACAAACGGGCGCAGGCTGGATGTTCGACCGGGCCACCCGCTTCGGCGGGGCGCTCTTGGCCGACGACATGGGTCTCGGGAAGACCGTTCAAACAATCGCTTTAATTGAAAAGGTTTTTGCGGAACAGCGGGACGACTCCGGCGTGGTAATGGTGGTGGCGACCGCCTCGCTTCTCGGGAACTGGCGCGCGGAGTTCGCGAAATTTGCCCCTGCCAGGGCGGTGAGGATCCTCCACGGCACCGCCCGTGACGCGGAGCGGGAGCGGGTCACCGCCGGGGAAGTGGTCATCACCAGCTACGGCACCCTCGCCCGGGATCTCGCCTACCACCTGAAGCGTGATTACCGTGCCGTGGTGGTGGACGAGGCCAGCCTGATGCGGAACCCGGATACCGATCACGCCAAGGCGCTCGCCAAATTGAAGGCCGGCTGCCGCATCGCCCTCACCGGCACCCCGGTCGAGAATGGCGTGAAGGATCTCTGGTCGATTTTCCGCTTCATCCAGCCCGGCTGGCTCGGCAGCCGCGAGGAGTTCAAGCAGCGATACGAAATGCCGCTCGCCGCGGGCGAGGCCGCCGGTCCGATCCTGGAGCGCCTTCGCCTCAAGATTTCCCCCTTCCTCCTGCGGCGGACCAAGGAGCAGGTCGCTCCGGAACTCCCCTCGAAGCTCTTCATCGACGAGTTCTGCGACCTCTCCCCGGACCAGCAGTCCGTCTACAAGGAGTTCCTTGTGGAGGGCCGCAAGCGGGTCGATGCCATCGCCGATTCCGGCAACAAGGGCGCCGCCCGCATGCAGATGCTCACCGCCCTCCTCCGTCTCCGCCAGACCTGCTGTGACCTCGCTTTGTTGAAAAACGATCGATTCAATCAATTGATGGTAAATCGCCGATCCGCCAAGCTGGAACGGCTGTTGGAACTGATGGAAGAAGCCATTCAAGGAAATCACCGGATGCTGGTGTTCAGCCAATTCCAAACACAATTACGGGAAATTGAGAAATGCGTCTCAGACCGCGGTTGGACATCCCTTTTATTGGATGGCCAGACCCGCAACCGCCAACAACTGGTGGACAAGTTCCAGCAGGCGGATGGCCCGCCGATCTTCCTCATC
>CAXTTX010000638.1:0-2254 GCA_964247045.1 uncultured Verrucomicrobiales bacterium
ATGGCATCCCTCTGGACAATCCCTTCCGCACTGACGACGGCAGCACCTTGGGGGAATTTTACGCACTGGGCCTGCGGTCTCCGCACTCCGCTTCCTATGACCCGGTGGAAGGAGAACTGTGGGTGGGAGACGTGGGCGACGCCACGCTGGAAGAACTGAACCGGGTCGGACGCGGGAGCAACTGCCAGTGGCCCTATAAGGAAGGAACTGTCGCGGGTCCCAAGACCCAGACCTTCTTCGCCGGAACGGAGACACCACCCTTCTATTCCTACGGCCGGTCCATGGGTAGCTGCATCATCGGCGGCACGCGCTATCGCGGAGCGAAATGGTCCGCCGAACTCGGAGGCGAGGTGATCTTCGGCGACTATGGCAGGGGCACGCTCAACGCCCTGGCCATTTCCCCCCTCGGCGGTCCGCCAGCCGTGAACCAACTGGTATCCGGCCTGGCTTTCATCGCCGCCATTTCCACGGACTTCGCCGGGGATATCTACATCATGGCGCTCGATGGCCAGAACGGACCCGGCGGCACCATCCGCAGGCTGGTGCCGGGAACCGCCCCGGAATCACCTCCACCGGCCTTGCTCTCCGCAACCGGCCTGTTCACGGACACCGCCGCGCTGGAGCCCTCACCCGCCTTGATTTCCTATCAGATCGCCAGCCCCCTCTGGTCGGACGGGGCCGAAAAAAAACGCTGGTTCGCCGTTCCCTACTCAGGCACCCGGAACAGCGACGACGAGAAAATCGGCTACTCCTCGGATGGCAACTGGACCTTTCCGCCCGGTTCCATCTTCGTGAAGCACTTCGAGATTCCGGTCGACGCGCGCGATCCATCCGTCGTGCGGCGGCTGGAAACCCGTGTCATGGTGTGCACGACCGGCGGCGGCAAGTATGGCCTCACCTACAAGTGGAACGAGGCCGGGACGGATGCCTTCCTGTTAGATGACGGTGCGGAAATGCAGTTTCCCGTCACAGCCGCCAATGGCTCCGTCCAGCAACGCACCTGGACCTTCCCATCCCGCTCGGACTGCCTGCAGTGCCACTCGGATGCCTCCGGACAGTCCCTGGGCCTGCGCTCCCGCCAGATCAACCTTGAAATGCCGCGTCCCGCCACCGGCGCGTTGGCCAGCCAACTCACTCTCTTTAATGAAGAATCCCTGTTCACCTCGGCCTTCATTGCTTCCGACGCCACGCAAGGGCTGCGCTCCCACGGCCTCGCCGACGTTTCCGCCCCGCTGGAGCACCGCGTGAGATCCTACCTGGATTCCAACTGTGCCCACTGCCACCAGCCCGGCGCGGCCGTTCCCTACTTTGACGCGCGCTTGCAGACTCCCTTGAAAAACCAAGGCCTCATCAACGGGGTCATCCAGGGCCATTTCTCGCTGCCGGGAGGCAGCTATCTCAAGCCGGGCGATCCATCGCTTTCGGCCGTGCATGCCCGCCTCGCCAGCAACGTCCCCGGAATCGCCATGCCTCCGCTGGGCAAGAACGTGGTGGACACGGCCGCCGTGGATGCCCTCACGGCTTGGCTGCAGGGACTCACCCCGGTGGAATTCCAGGTCTCCGATCCTCCCTCCGCCCGATTCGTCCGCTTCTCCGGCTCGAACGTGGTCAGCGACGCCGCGATCGCGGTCGGCGAACTCTCCGTCCTCGACGCTCAGGGACAAAAAATCCCGCCCGACCAGGTCACCGTCAGCGCATTTACCAGCGAGGAAGAAGCTGGCGGTAGTCTCCTCGTCACGGATGGCGATCCTTGGACACCGTGGATCAGCCTCAGCGGCTCGCCCACCAGCAAGACCATCACCCTGGACCTCGGCTCCGTCCGCCCCATCGGCGGCATGGAATATGTCCCGCGCCAAGATTCCTCCACCGGCAGGCCCCGCGCCTATTCGGTGAGCTACAGCGTGGACGGTAACACCTGGACCCAAATGATGTCCCAGTCCAACACGGGCACCACACCACCCAGCGACACAGTCCGCTACGACTCCCTCATCGGACGCCGGCCGGTCCGCTGTTCACTCGCCGCGAAGCCATCGAGCCTCGCCAGGGATTTCCCCGTGACCGTCGTGTTCGACACCGCGGTCACGGACTTCGTGGCGAGCGACCTGCTGGTCACCGGCGGCAACGTCATTTCACTGGTCGGAAAAGGATACTACTATGTCGCCACCGTCAGGGCCACCCAGCCGGCGGTCACGGTTTCCCTGCCGGCCAACCGGGTGAATCCCGGCACCTATGGCAACCCGGCCTCCGCCGTCAT
>CAXTTX010000639.1:0-2254 GCA_964247045.1 uncultured Verrucomicrobiales bacterium
GCTGGCGATCCTGGCGCAGCGGGAATCGGAAATCCGCGCCTTCAAGCCGACGCCTTATTTCGAGGTTCACGCGAACTTCGGCGTGGAGGCCGGTGAATACCTTGGCAAGTGGATCGACGAGAACTGGAAGAAGGACGAGAACGCGCCGCTTTCCAAGCCTGAGCGCATCTGGGAACAAGCGGCCGCGGAAGCGATCGTGGCCCGGTGCGAAGGCAAGACGGGCAAGGTTACGGAAGAGAAAAAGGCCCAGACACAGATTTCCCCGCAACTCTACGACCTGACCACCCTGCAACGCGAGGCTCCTTTCTCCGCGAAGGGCACGCTGCAACTGGCGCAGGCGCTGTATGAGAAGCACAAGATGATCACCTACCCGCGGACCGACTCGCGGTACCTGCCGGAAGACTATACCGAGAACGTGCGGGAGACGATGCAGGACATCGGTAATAGCGATCTCGACGTGGCGACATACGCGAAGGCGGTGCTCGTCGGGGGCGCCGAAAACGGCCCACGTCTGCACAAGTCGCGCCGGGTTTTCGACAGCAAGAAGGTTTCCGATCACTTTGCGATCATCCCGACGGGCAAGTTCGCGAAGCTGAGCGATGCCGAGCAGAAGCTTTACGATATGATCGTGAAGCGCTTCATCGCGGTTTTTTATCCATCCGCCGAGTTTGAGCAAACGACGCGCCTGACGCGGGTGGAATCCGCGGTGACCGATACTTTCAAAACGGAAGGCCGTATCCTGGTGAAACCCGGCTGGCTGGAAGTCTATGGCCGCCGCCCCGGCGTCGCCGCGGGCAAGGACGAACTCGTCCCGGCCAAGGCGGGTGAAACCGCGAGCGTGGAAGGCATCGAAGTGCTGGCAGAGGAAACCAAGCCGCCCGCGCGGATGACGGAATCCACCCTGCTTTCCGCGATGGAAGGCGCTGGCAAACTCATCGACGACGAGGCCCTGCGCGAAGCGATGGCTGAACGCGGGCTGGGCACACCGGCAACCCGCGCGGCGACCATCGAGGGATTGATCGCGCAAAAGTATCTGGCCCGCGATGGGCGTGAACTGCACGTCTCCGGTTCGGGCATGCGTTTGATCGATCTGGTCCATGAGATGGAGATCGAGGGACTTTATTCACCGAAACTGACGGGGGACTGGGAATACAAACTCCGGCAGATGGAGCACGGCCACCTGAAGCGGAGCGACTTCATGAAGGAGATCATCTCCTACACGAATGAGATCTGCACGAAGGCCCGCCAGTCCGCGGAAGTGGCGAAGAGCCAGGTTTTTCCGGACCTGAAGGTCCCCTGCCCGATCTGCGGTGCGGCGACCCTGAAGCAAACGGAGGCGACCTATGAGTGCCGCACGCCGGACTGCAAGTTCAAGGCGAAGAAGCACATCGCCGGACGCCTGCTGACGGAAGAAGAGGCGGCGGAGCTTTTCACCAAGAAGTTCGTGGGGCCGCTGACAGGCTTCAAATCGAAGTTCAACAAGCCGTTCGACGCCGGTCTGGAACTGGATGCGAAGTTCAAGATCAACTTTGTCTTCGACAACGAGGAGAAAGACGGACCGCCGGAACTGACGGAGGAACAACTCATCGGAGAGGCGAAGACGGAGGAAGGCAAAACCTACAAGGTCTATCAGACCGAGAAGGCGTATCATATTCCCGAGATCGTGACGAAGAAGGACCCGCATGGCATCCGCATCGGCAAGTCGATCCTGCAATGCGAGATCCCCGGTGACCAGGTGATCAAGATGATCAGCACGGGCAAGACGGACGTGCTGAAGGGCTTTGTCTCGAACCGGACGAAGCGGAAATTCGACGCGCACCTGACCTTCGACGCGAAGGACGGGAAGATCGGTTTCGATTTCCCGCCGCGGCCGGTGAAGAAGGTGGCCGCGAAGAAGGTGGCGAAGGCTAAGGAGGGGTGATCCCAGGCTTTTCCGGGCCGCCGGAGGAAAAACCGGAACTTTTCGGGTGAATCGGGTTGGATCGAATCACGACGCTCCGCTGGAACACGGCGGGCGTTGGCGACACTTCAATAAAATCCATGCAAACCATGCGCCGTCTCCTCCTCGCATTCCTGCTGTGCTGCCAGCCTGCCATGGCCGCCGAGCAACCGAACATCATCATCGTGTTGGCCGATGACTTTGGCTGGGGGGATATCGGCACGCAGGGGAGCAAGGCACCGACGCCGGAAATCGACAAGCTGGCCAGCGAGGGGACGAGGTTCACGCAGTTTTATGTGGCCTCGCCGATTTGCT
>CAXTTX010000640.1:0-2246 GCA_964247045.1 uncultured Verrucomicrobiales bacterium
GGCATCGTCACCACCTTGGACGGCGCGCCGCTGCCCGAAGGACAGATCGCCGGCCGCGTCACGGACGGCCACAACAATTTCCAGAACGCGGATGCGTTCCTGGCCGCCGGTGGCTGCCGTGGACTGCAACCGCAGGTGATCCTCGCGGGCTCTTACTTCCTCAACGCGTGGTTCGTCCACGTCGAGGAAATCCCGATGACGGAGATTTCGATCGGTTCCGTCGGCGTGGTCATCAGCTACTACGGTGAAGACGGCGTGGACGTCAGTGGGACGGATTTCAAACACGGGAACATCGTGGCGAAAGGCCACAAAGGCGTTTGGGCGGAACCGCTCGGCCCCGGCAAGTATCCGCTGAACACGTATATCCTGCGCGTGGAACACGTTCCCACCACCAACCTGGTGCTCAACTGGGCGAACGCGCGGAGCGAGGCCCACCAGCTCGACAAGCATCTCTCCACCATCACGGTGCGGAGCAAGGACGGTTTCCCCTTCAACCTGGACGTCTCGCAGATCATCCACATCCCGATGACGGAAGCGAGCAAGGTGATCGCGCGATTCGGAAACATGAACAACCTGGTCTCGCAGGTGTTGGAACCGACGATCGGCAACTACTTCCGCAACAGCGCGCAGGACAGCGACGTGATTTCCTTCCTATCGACGCGGAAAGAGCGGCAGGCCTCGGCCAAGGAGCACATCAACGACGTCTTGGACCAATACAACGTGAACGGCGTGGACACCCTGATCGGTGACATCGCGCCGCCGGAGTCGCTGATGAAAACGCTGACGGACCGAAAGATCGCGGAAGAACAGAAAGTCACCTACGACACGCAACGGATGGCCCAGGAAACCCGCCAGAGCCTGGAGAAGGAAACGGCCATCGCGGACATCCAGAAGCAGATCGTGCAGGCCGATCAGGGTGTGCAGATCGCGGAACGCGTGGCGGACGCCGCAGTGAAAAAAGCCGGTGGTGAAGCCTCCAGTGTCAAGCTGAACGCCGCCGCCGATGCGGAACGGGTTAAAATGACGGCGGACGCGGAAGCCCAGCGGATCGCCCGCACGGGTGCCGCGGAGGCGGAGAAGATTCTCCTGATCGGCAAGGCCAACGCGGAGTCGTATCAGCTCCAGGTGGCCGCCATGGGCGAGGACAATTTCACCCGGGCCAAGATCGCGGAGATCATCGGCAAGGACAAGGTGAAGGTCATGCCGGACATCCTCATCACCGGCGGAAATGGCGGCGGCGACAACGGCCCGCTTTCCGGATTGTTAGGATTGAAATTGATGGAAGAAATCAGCGGCAGGAACAAGCCGGTTGTTGCCGCGGCGGCGACGGGAGCGGGGACCGCGGTGATGGAACCGCCAGTGAAGCCCTTTGGGACGGGGATGTGATGTAATCTGAGACTTTGTCAGTGTGTGTGTGTGGTGAATGGCGACCGTCACGGGAAACCGTGGCGGCCGCTTATTTTGAGTGGGATAGGAATCACGAAAGGCGAAGCCCTTGGAATGCGGAAGCCGTGGAGACCGTGGACCTGGCAAGTGCCCGTCCGGCAAACCGCCTAGAAGGCGGCACAACGAGCTAGGAGGGCGGCGTGTTCGTCCTTTCCGGCGGGAGGCGTTCAGAGTATTCATGCACGGGACGACGAAAATTCGATGAAGCTCTCTACGAAAGATCTGCCAGCGGACCAACAGGTTATTTGCTTCGAAATCGATCCGGAGGCGGCGAAACTCGCACGGTGGTTGATTGGGTATTTCGAATCCCAAGTGGGGAACGGGACAAGATTCCGTGACGGGGAAACCGTTGAAGTCGGCTGGATGCTCCTGATGCTCCGTCAGACAGACCATGATCACCTGGAGGCTTTCGAGCCGGATTTCGATTCATTTCCGATCCGCTGGTGCCAAGGCGTCAATAACACGGTCCGGCATCTCCAGCTTCAGCGGGAGATCTGCGGGCTTTTCAACCTCGAACCCCGGTTTGCCACCTTGGTCCAGGCCGGGATCGCATCGCCCGGATTTGCGGGAAGTCCAAATTTCACGATGTCCCGCGACGAGCCCTCGGGTTCCGATTCCGGATGGGTTTTCGCGGAAACCGGCTATGCGGGATCCGAAGGCGAATTCCGTCCCTTGTATCAATTGGGGCTCGAGAAGAGCGAAATCATCCCCTTTCTGGCCTTGCCTCCTACTTGCATCGTCACAATCAGGGCGGGTTTCCGCGAAGTGACTGTCGGCCCGGTTAGCAGGTCGTCGGTGGA
>CAXTTX010000641.1:0-2239 GCA_964247045.1 uncultured Verrucomicrobiales bacterium
CGACCGGCCCTTCACGCCCGACTATCTGCGGGAGCTGGGTGAAACGCTGGAGCAATCTAGCAGGGGCAAGGCCGGCGATGCCCCGCGGTATTCCCTGTTGTGGATTGTCCCGCGGAACCTCTTCTTCCTGGCGGTCGTCCTGGCCCATGGCCTGCGCCGCCTGCTTCCTCCTTACTAACTCACTGACTGAATAATCATGAATGCGCTTCTTCTCATCGACATCCAGAATGACTTCCTTCCCGGCGGCGCGCTCGCCGTGCCGGAGGGAGGCCGGATCATCCCCATCGCCAACCATCTGATGGCGGATTTTAAAATCATCGTCGCCACCCAGGACTGGCATCCGGCGGACCATGGCAGCTTCGCGGCGAATCATCCGGGCAAGAACCTCTTCGAGAGCACGGATCTCAATGGCCTGCCCCAGACGCTCTGGCCGGTGCACTGTGTGCAAAACACGGGCGGCGCGCTCTTCGCCCCCGGACTGGACACGGCCCGCATCACCCGGGTTTTCCCGAAAGGCACGGACCCGGGGATCGACAGCTACAGCGGCTTCTTCGACAACGGCCATCGCGGCGATACCGGGCTGGCAGCCTGGCTGCGGGAAAACGGCGTGGCGGTGCTGACGCTTTGCGGGTTGGCGACCGATTACTGCGTGAAGTTCACCGCGCTCGACGCGCTGGAGTGTGGCTTCCGGGTGAATCTCCATCTCCCCGCCTGCCGCGGCGTGGACCTGCAGGTGGGTGACTGCGAAAGGGCGGTGGAAGCAATGCGCGAACGGGGGGCGACGATTGTCGGGTAATGCCAAATAGAGTGGCGAATAGATACGGGACTTGAACTCCTCCATGAGGTTCCCCTCTTCTAATCGGTAAATCGATGAAATCAGTGGTTCATCTGTAAAAAGAGGCAACTACCACTGATTTCACCGATTTACGGATTGAAGAGAATTCTCCGGAGTTTGTTAATTTTACCATAGCCCTAATGACCGGCAAGCTATCTCCTTGGGAAACGGCGGCAATCACGCTGCCTTGCGCGGCCTTGTTGTTGGTTTCCTGGATGCGCTGGGCGCCGGTGGATTTCACGGAGGCTTGTGGCTTCGTGACGGGTGCGGTGTGCGTCTGGCTGATCACGCGTGACAACATGTGGAACTGGCCCATCGGTTTGGCAAACAACGTGTTCTTCGCCGTGCTATTTTGGAAAGCCCGCTTGTTCGCGGACATGGGATTGCAGGGAGTCTATCTGATCCTCGGGATCTGGGGCTGGTGGCAGTGGCTGCGGGGCGGGGCGAATCACTCGCGGTTGGCGGTCACGCGGACAAGGCCCGTCGAATGGATCGGGATCGCCGTGTTCCTGGTGGCTGGCACCTGGGGTCTGCGGGAATTGTTACTTGCCGTGAACGGGGCGGCACCCTTCTGGGATTCGCTGACGACGATTCTCTGCCTGGCCGCGCAATACCTGCTTTGCCTGAAGCGGTTTGAGAACTGGTGGCTGTGGATCGCCGCGGATCTCATCTACGTGCCGCTGTATTTCCACAGGGATCTTCCGCTGACGGGAATCCTCTACGCCGGATTCATCGTGCTGTGTGTGACCGGACTTGTGCGCTGGCGAAAGGAACTACACCGTCCGGTGCCGTGAGCGGGAGCACGGAATTCGGACTGGGCGTGGTGATCGGCAAATTCCTGCCGCCGCACGAGGGGCACCATTTCCTGATCGACACCGCGCTCTCCCGTTGCGAGCGGGTCGTGGTCATCATCTGCGAGAAGCTCTCGGATCCCATTCCGGGTCCCCTGCGCCAGACATGGCTACAGGAAGTCCATCCGGCGGCGGACGTGCGGGTGATCGATGACCGGTATGATGAGAACGACTCGCGGGTCTGGGCGGAAAACACGATCCGCTGGCTCGGCCGCGCGCCCGATGTGGTTTTCACCTCTGAGTCCTATGGCGATCCCTATGCCGCCCATATGAGTTGCCGCCATGTGTTGGTGGACCAGCCCCGCTCCACCGTCCCGTGCAGCGCGACGATGGTCCGGAACGATCCGTTTGCCTGCTGGGACCACCTTTCCCCGCCCGTCCGGGGCTGGTATGCCCGCCGGATCGTGGTGCTCGGTGCGGAATCGACGGGGACGACCACGCTCGCCAGGGCGCTGGCGGATCATTTCGGCACCCGGTGGGTCGCGGAATACGGCCGTGAATACAGCGCGCTGAAGCAGGCGAGGGGCGAAGATGTCTGGGAAACCCTGGAATT
>CAXTTX010000642.1:0-2224 GCA_964247045.1 uncultured Verrucomicrobiales bacterium
CTCCTCATCCGCGTCCAGATCCGCGTGGTGGGTGATCTTCTGGAAGTTGATTCCCAGCAGCTCCTCCTTGGAATATCCCAGCATGCGGCAGAGCGAATGGTTCACCCGCAGGAAACGGCCGTCGGGAGCTACCAGCGCCATCCCGATGGCGGCATGCTCGAAGGCGCTGGCGAATTGATACTCGCTGGCACGCAACGCGCGCTCGACCTTGAGGAGACGGTGCGCCTCCCACCCGCCAGGCCTGGGCGTTGATCCCTCGGTCGGGTCTCTGGATTCGGTGGAGGACACGTATTTAAGGGAATCCCGGTGGGATCCTTGTAACGGCGGTGGTTCGGGACTTGGAAGCCGACAGGCTAGGCCCCGTCACACGCCTTTGCAAGCACGCGGGATGCCGACTGTGGCCACGCGGGAAGCCTTCTCAGTCGCGGCGGTTTTTCCGCAGCAGTCCGGACCAGGTGAAGTCAAAATGCGGGTAGGCATCCCTGCCGGCCCACTGTGGCCGGAACAGGAGCACCAGTCCGAGAATCACGGCCACTCCGCCGAAGCCCGCGGGCGAGTACCTTCCGCCGATGCCATTTCCCATGTAGAGCGCTCCGGATCCCATCAGGATAGCCACGCTGCCCAGGATTCGTGGAAAGATCTTTTCCGGCGGCGGCCCCATGGCCTGCCCGGCAGCATCCGTTTCCCGGATGATCCGCTCCAGCGCGGACAGGGCGGGGATGCCTGCGGCAAACCGCTCCCTCAATTTCCGCTGTATCTCATGCGCGGAAAGACCTTCCAGCGCCAGTTCTCTCGCCACATCCCGCAGGCGCGGCAGGGCTTTTTCTTCCGGAGCTTCTCGCACACCCGGTGTGGTATCAGGAAAAGGCCTGTTTATCCATCCCGATCAAACACCAGCCTGAATCCCTGGTTTGGCAGCGAGGCGGTTTCGATCATGCTGCCGACGTCCAGGAGGTTGTGGAAATTGCAGCAATGGCTGGAACACCACCACGAGCCCCCGCGCCCGCAGATCCGCTGGTCCCGGGCTTCCTTGGTCATCCAGCGCGGGTGGCCCTCGCAGTATTCAAAGACATTGCCGACCACGTCATAAAGCCCCCACGCGTTCGGCGGGAAAGAACGGACCGGGGAGGTGAGGACGAAGCCGTCCTCCAGCGTGTTCTTCACGTGGTTCACGCCGTTCCAGGTATTGGCCACCTTCGGGTCGAAATCGCTTCCCCATGGGTATGGCGTTTTCACGCCCGCCCTTGCGGCGACTTCCCATTCGTCGATGTCGGGCAAGCGCCCGCCCGCCCATTTGCAATAGGCGCGGGCATCCTCGCCGCAAATCTGGGTCACGGGATGGTCCGGTAATTTCGCGGCCTCCGGGCCATCCGGACCGAAGGGATGCCGCCAGTCCGCGCCGTCCACCCGTTTCCACTCCCATTCGGCGCTGCCTTCGCCGCCGGAGAGGCTCCAGCCGTTTTTCTCCGCCCGGGTCTTGTAGCCCGTGGCCGCGACGAATGCGGCGAACTGCGCGTTTGTTGTCTCGCAATCGGAGATCCAGAAGCCCGCCGTTTTGAATTCGCGTGGCTTGTTCAACTTGTGGGCCTCATCCCCGAGGGGATACACGCCCGCGCGGACCGCCACGAGGAGATGGTGGTTGGGCCCCGCTTTGGTTTCGGCGGCAACCACACCCGCCGAGGCGAGGCAGATCCATCCGATCAGGAGCCGTTTCATGCGCGTGCCGGGAATCAAGCGTGTTCGCCGATCCATTTCTCCGCGGCCGCCCGCACCTCGTCGCGCGATTCGCGGCTGTAGGGAATGGCCACCGGCCTGAATTCGACGAACGGCTGCTTGGAAATCGGGTCGATCTTGATCTCCATGCCCTCCAGTTCCGGGGGCACTGGTTCGCCGGGTTTGATTTTGTCCAACCCCTCTTCCTTGGCCATCGCTTTCAAGCCCTTGAGGTAGGATGCCTCGATGGAGGTCTTCAGATAAGGCTCGTAGCTCTTCTCCCGCATGAGCGCCGCCATGACCATGACGGTGTCACGTTGGGCCACCCGTGCCTGGAACAGGTTTCTCCGGCGTTCCCCCTTCGCCTCGTCTTCATTTTCGTCGTAGGTGGCATTTTCCACGGCGACGCTCCATCCGCCGACCCGCGGCGGGACGGCCTTCGCGTCGTCCTTCGCGCTGGCGATTCCCTTGACCAGCTTGGCCTCCACGACCAGCAGTTCGGGCAGCACCT
>CAXTTX010000643.1:0-2220 GCA_964247045.1 uncultured Verrucomicrobiales bacterium
GGCACGTAGCAGTCGGGACAACGACGCCGATTGGACGACCTCTGTCTTTTACGTCGGCGCGCCCGTCGGTGATCCCGCGAAGCCGCTTGGCGTGCTTTCGGTCTTCAAACCCCAGGCCGATGTCCTCCCTCTGGTGCGCGAACGCCGTCGCATCATCTACTACGCCTGCGGCATGATCGGCGGCGGCATCCTCTTCCTCATCGGTGCCGTGTTCCTCTGGTTGTTCCATCCCATAGGAAAAATCACCGAATACGCGAAAGCCATCGAACGTGGCGAACGACCCCTGCGGCCCCGCATCGGCATCGGCCGCGAAGTGAATACCCTCGCGAGCGCCCTCGATTCCATGCGCGATGCCCTTGAGGGACGCCGTTACGTGGAGCGCTACATCCAGACACTCACCCATGAGATGAAAAGCCCGCTGGCCGCTATCCGCGGCGCCGCCGAGTTGCTCGACGAGGAGATGCCGGTCGATGCGCGCAAGCGCTTCCTCGAAAACATCCGCGCCGAGACGGCCCGGAGCGAACGCCTCATCAACCGCCTGCTGGAGCTTTCCGCCATCGAGGGCCGCGCGAGCCTTGGCAAGCCCGATGAGGTCGATTTCCACAGCATCATTTCCAAGGCCGCCGAGGAAGCCCACCCATGGGCGGAAGTCGCCGGCGTGACACTGGATTTGGCGGACGATACCGGCTCGCTGTTTTTCCGCGGCGATCCCTACATCCTCCGGGCGGCCGTGATGAATCTCCTCGAAAACGCCATCGACTTCTCACCACGCGGTAGCAGCGTGACCATCAAGGTGGACGTCTCTGACAAGGACGTGGTGCTTTCGATCCGGGATCACGGTCCTGGGATTCCCGACTACGCGCGCGAGAATATCTTCGATCGTTTCTACTCCCTGCGTCACCACACCGCCAAGCGGAAGGGGACGGGACTGGGCCTCACTCTGGTCAAGGAAACCGCGGAACTCCACGGCGGCACCATCACGCTGGAACCCGCGGAGGGCGGCGGCACCGTGGCGAAGCTGAGTCTACCCATCCAATAACGGCGCGGTCGATTTCTCCATCCGAGGCGGCGGGATCTGTTCTTCCCGTGAATTTCACAGAGGCTTTATCAGCGTTTCATCCGGCGGTGCTTCCTTGGCGATGTCAACCCCGCCACCGCCATGAAACTCCTGCTCCGTCTGATCTATTTCGTCCTCACCTATGGTCTGGTTTTTTCCACTTCGCGCGCCGGAGCCGCTGACAACTCGGGAGAGGTGCTTGCTCCTTACAGGCTGCTCCCCGTATCCGTAAAAGAGCCGGTCCCTCTGCCCAAAGGCGTTAACCACGCGGCGATTGGTGGTCATCCCTCCGGCTCCCGGAGCACCTCGGTTCCCGAGCCGGGCAGCGTTGGCCTCATCGCCATCCTCGTGGTCCTGCTGGCCCTCCAAAGGAAGCGGGACCGGCGCACGGCATGATCGATCAGATCACCCCATACCGATGAATTCACTCGCTCTCAAATCCCCGGATCTCGCCGTGGAAGGCTTGCTGGCCCGCCTCGGAAAAATCCACCCGGCCTTCCTGCAGTTCGCCGCGCTTGTCCCGGTCATCGGGTGGTTCGGAAAACGTCTCAATAACGGTGGCGACGAACCCTTCGGACTGCTTGCCCTTTGCTTCGCCTTGATGCTCGGCTGGCGGGATCGCGCCTCCCTCTATGCCGGGCCGTGGGCGCGGGTGCTTGGCGCCTCCCTCCTGCTTCTATCAGTTTCAGGAATCCACTGGCTGCCACCGATGATCCGTGGTGGCATCGCCTTCGCCGGCATGATCTGCTGCTATGGAGTCTTTCGGCGGGCCGGGCTAACAGGCTTGCTCTTCCTCTCGCTGCCGGTGGCTGCGTCCCTGCAATTCTATCTGGGCTATCCCTTGCGCCTGCTCGCCGCGGAGGGAACCGTCCGCCTGCTGGAACTCTTCAGCGTTACCGTCAGCCGCGATGGCACGCAGTTGGAGCTTGCCGGGCAGGTGGTGGGTGTCGATCCCGCCTGTGCCGGGGTGCGCATGCTGTGGCACGCGCTGGTGGCGGCCATGGCACTGGCAGCGGTTCATCGCTTGTCCGGGCGGGCAACCATCATCGGCGGCCTCTTCGCCATAGCGCTGGTCATCCCGGCCAATATCGCGCGAGCGGCGTTCCTCACGGTGAAGGAAACCGGACGTTTCCCCGAACTCATGCTGGGGCATGGGACCATCG
>CAXTTX010000644.1:0-1782 GCA_964247045.1 uncultured Verrucomicrobiales bacterium
CGAGATGGACACCGCCATGATCACCAACAAGGGCGTAGTCGAGGACCTCACCGGCGTCCCCCTTCTCGAACATGTGATCTTCGGCCAGGATTTTCTCGATGCCTCTCCCTTCCTCGAAATCCCGATGTCCTCCCCCGAAAAGCAGGTTGGCCCCGGGGGGGGAGATACCCGGAGCCTACCATACCAGCCTTGATTTTGCTGTCATTTGTCCCGACAGCGAAATAGTTATACCCCGCCCCCGCCTTCCGGAACATTACGTGATCGCGGGTTCTCCTAACTTCTCCGCATGCCCGCCAAGAATTTCCACGTCCGCCAGGCCGCCGTTTCCGCCCTCCGCGCATGGGCCAAAGGCCACGATTACGCCGAAACCCTTGTCGAGCGCCACGCCCAGCGCCGCAACCTTTCGTCCTCGGACCGCGGCCTCCTTCAGGCCATCCTTTTCGGCATCCTCCGCAACCGCAGGCTGTTAGACCATTGGATCGGCAAGCTACGCGACGGGAAGCTCGATCCGGAAACCCGCGATGTCCTCCGCGTGGGCCTGTGCCAGATCCTCATCATGGGGCTGCCGGACCACGCCGCGGTGAATGAAACCGTGGAGGCCGGAAAAACCAGCGTCCGCAGCCTCGTCAACGCGGTGCTCCGTCGCGCCATCACCACGCGCAAGCGCCTCATGGACGATGTCGCGGACCTGCCCAAGCCTGTGGCCCACTCTCATCCGGACTGGCTCTACAACCGCTGGCGCGCTGCCTTCGGCACCCATGACGCCATCGCGATGATGGAGTGGAACAACCTGCCCGCGGTGACCTTCTTCCGCGTCAATCCACTCGCCCCGGATCCAGGCCCGCTGCCGGGCAAACCCGTCGAAGCTGCCCCGGGTTTCTATCAGCTAGAAGGCCCGCTTCCCTCGAAGCTCCTCGCGTCCGGCTCGGTCTACATCCAGGATCCGGCGACCCGCCACTCGGTGGAGTTGCTCGCTCCCCTCCCCGGCGAACGCATCCTGGACGCCTGCGCCGCCCCGGGCGGAAAGGCCTTTCTCATCGCTGCCGCCCTCGGCTCGGCGGAGAACCTCGTCTGCACGGATTCCAACGAAAAGCGCCTGCCCCGCCTCCAGGAAAACCTGGGGCGTCTCCATGCCGGCACACCGAACATCGCGGCACACGATTGGACCAAGCCAGCCCCGCCGGAGTGGCACGGTTCCTTCGACGGCATCCTGTTGGATGTGCCCTGCTCGAACACCGGGGTTATCCGCCGCCGCGTGGATGTCCGCTGGCGCCTCCAGGCCCCGGACATCGACAACATCGTCAAAACACAGCGCAAGATTCTCGAAAACGCCCTGCCCTGCCTCAAGCCGGAAGGCCGCATCGTTTATTCCACCTGCGCGATCGAGCACGCCGAGAACCTCGGCCTGGTCGAAGCCTTTCTCGCCGATCATCCGGAACTGGAACTCCGCGCCACCCGCGATGCCCTTCCTTTCCGCGATGCCACCGACGGTGCCTTCGCCGCCCTCATCGCGAGGAAATCCGCACTTCCCTCTGGCTAAAGGCCGATTTGACGCGCTAGAAACCGGCCATGAAGTCCTGCCTCGGCATCCTGCTCGTCTTTTTCACCTTCGTCACCGTGATCGGGGGCGGGGCCCTGATCTGGTATTTGAGCAACACCGCCGAGTTCTCCCGCAAAGACGCCGCCACGGCGTCTTCCTCACCCGGGGAGCCCCCGCCACGGGCAACTGCTGTTCCCAACCAAGGCAAGCCCTTGAAGGCCACTCCGGTGATCCCCCCGGCC
>CAXTTX010000644.1:1792-2209 GCA_964247045.1 uncultured Verrucomicrobiales bacterium
CCGTTCCAAAACCTGCTCCGAAGGCAACTCCAAAGCCTGCGCCACAGCCCTCCTCGCCCTTCGGCTCCAAGGAACCTCCAAAAAACTAGACCAGGCGCGAGAAGCAACTCCTCAAGGCCTGCCTCCACTTTTCCAGGAAGGTCAGGTTCCTCACCACCTCGGCGGCAACACCGGCATCCGGGTTGATTTCGAGTTGGGGAAACACCGCACATTGTTCGCCGATCATCCCGTCCAGACGCGAGATCATCGCTTCCACCTGCTCGCGGCAAACCTGCGTTTCGCCTTCCAGCATCGCTTTCCCTAGCGCCGACTTGGCCTCCTCCCGCTTGCGGATCGTGGCCTCCGCCTGTTGGGTAACCTTTCCGACCTCGGCGAAAACATCCATCATCGTGGTGCCGATGATTCCCCGGGTTTCCA
>CAXTTX010000645.1:0-2160 GCA_964247045.1 uncultured Verrucomicrobiales bacterium
GGAACTCGCCCCGAAAATCCGCGTCAACGTGATTGCTCCCTCCCTCACCGATACCCCGCTGGCCGGCCCCCTGCTGAACTCGGATGCAAAAAAGGAAGCCTCCGCCAAGCGGCACCCGCTCAATCGCACCGGCGATGCCGGGGAAGTCGCATCACTCGTCGCCTTTCTGCTCGGGGACGCCTCCGCCTTTATGACGGGCCAGACCCTGCGCCCGGATGGTGGCTTGTCCTCGGTCCGCACCTTTTAACCTATCGATGGAACTCACCCTCATTTTTCCCCATCAGCTCTTCAAGGATCACCCGGCCATCCGGAAAGGCCGATCTATCTATCTGGTGGAGAATCCCTTGTTCTTTGGCAACGATCCGCATTGGCCCGCGGCCATGCATCGCCAGAAACTGGTGCTTCACCGCGCGTCCATGCAGGCCTACCGGGAAGAGCTGGAGGAACAGGGCTACAAGACCGAATACGTCGATGTTCCGGAAGGCAACACCACGGACAGCGCGGCGCTGTTGGAAAAGAAAATTCCCAACGAGGTCACCGCGATCCACCTCGCCGACCCGGTGGATGAGATTTTGCTGAAACGGATCAAGCGATTCGCGGGAGGCCGGGGAATCGATGTGGTCATCTATCCCTCCCCGAATTTCCTAAGTCCGCCGGAGTTCCTCGCGGCCCATCTGGCCAGCGGAAAAAAGCCCTTCATGGCGAAGTTCTACGAGGCCCAGCGCAAGCGGATGGGCATCCTGCTGGACAAGCATGGCGGACCTGAAGGAGGCAAATGGTCCTACGACACCGAAAACCGCGCGAGATTGCCGAAGAACCATGTTCCTCCGGTGGAACCGATGGCACCCCCGGATGCCGATGTGGAAGAGGCGATCGGCTACATCGACCGCAAGTTTCCCGATAATCCCGGTTCGACGCAATACTTCCGCTGGCCGGTTACCCGGGCGGATGCGGAAAAATGGCTGGATCATTTCCTGGAAGAACGTTTCGCGGACTTCGGCCAGTACGAGGACGCCATCTCGACGCAGTATGCCACCCTCTATCATTCCGCGATCACGCCCGCCCTGAACATCGGCTTGCTCGACCCGGCGGAGGTGGTGGAGAGGGTTTTGAAAAAGGGAGCGAAGGCGAAGATCCCGTTGAACTCGGTGGAGGGATACATCCGCCAGATTATCGGATGGCGGGAATTCATGCGCGGGATCTATCAGCACCACGGTACGGAGATCCGGAACGCGAATTTCTGGGGCTTCGACCGGCCGATGCCGAAGTCGTTTTATGATGGGACGACGGGAATCCCGCCGGTGGACCGGGTGATCCGGCAGTTGCTGTCGGACGGCTGGTGCCACCACATCGAGCGGCTGATGATCCTGGGGAATTTCATGCTGCTCTGCCGCATCAAGCCGGATGACGTTTACCGCTGGTTCATGGAGCTGTTCGTGGACTCCTATGACTGGGTGATGGTGCCGAATGTTTACGGGATGTCGCAGTTCGCGGATGGCGGGACATTCACGACGAAGCCTTATATTTCAGGATCCAACTACGTCCTGAAGATGTCGGATGAAACCAAGGGGCCGTGGTGCGAGATCTGGGACGGGCTGTTCTGGACGTTCATCGCGGATTATTTGCCATTTTTCGAAGAGAGCCCGCGGTTGTCGATAATGGCGAGGACTTGGGGGAAGTTGAGTGGGGAGAAGCAGGCGGGGCACCGAGGGGCGGCGGAGGGGTTTCTTGCCACCCTGTCCTAAATCTTCTGGCTAACGACACGGCTGGATTGAAACCGGCGCATCCCATGAGACGCTGTCCGGAGTTCAAGCTTTAGCTTGCTTCTTCGGGTCTATCGCAAGCTGAAGCTTGAACTCCGGAAAATTGTTAGAGCCATGATAGCCACCTGCTTTCGGCATTCTATTCTGGCAAACGTTATCGAGGATGAGGGGCGGCATGAAGTTACGACGGTGGTGGATGGCAGGAGCGCGGGAGAATGGTGGGCGGGAAGGTGGCAGACGGTGACGGGGACAGGAGTGTCGCCGCTCCGGCGCCGCTGCGCTCCGGCGATGGCTGTAGTGGGGAGAGGATGGAGGACGTGAGGGTGGCAGACGGGGACGAGTGCGTCTGTAAAGACTGGAGACATCGTTTACACCTGTTCGGAGACATCCTTTACGC
>CAXTTX010000646.1:0-646 GCA_964247045.1 uncultured Verrucomicrobiales bacterium
CCTCCATCCCTCACCGACAAATCATCGGGACTTGTGTATAAAGATCAGCACTGAAGTGGTGGGCTATTTTCGGATAGGAGGTGGGAGCCCGGTGAGAAGTATTCACGGGCCATGAGGCGGTCCGCGTTCACATCGTGAAGGGAGGTCACAAAAAATGGCCGCCTGATCGTCGGCGCGGCGGGCCGCCACGCCCTACCGTTGGCAGGTTGGGGCGGTTATTTGGCGGCGTCGGCCTTCCAGGAGACTTCCTTGGCGTCTTTCCAGAGTTCCTCGAGGCCGTAGTATTCGCGGAGTTCCTCGTGCATGACGTGGACCATGACGTCGATGTAGTCGAGAACGACCCAGCGGGTGTCGGCCTTGCCCTCGGTGGAAACGGGTTTCACGCCGTGTTCCTCGTCCACCTTTTCGGCGACGTCGCGGAGAATGGCGCGGAGCTGGGGCATGGAGGTGCCGGAGCAGACAATCATGTAATCCGTGAGGTTGGAGATGCCGCGCATATCCCAGACCCGGATGTTGTCCGCCTTGATATTGTCCGCTGCTTTCGCGCAAGCCAGAGCCAGTTCTTCACCTTTGATCGCCATAATTCCCCTGCGGGGGCGGCCACCATAATCATCCTTTCCCTCCGCACCACCCCAAAATAGCCTGA
>CAXTTX010000646.1:656-2157 GCA_964247045.1 uncultured Verrucomicrobiales bacterium
TGATTTCCTCCGATGCCCGCCCCGCTCAATCCCGGCAAACTCCCGCAAGACGCCAGCGCGGACGATATCCTGAACGTTTTCCTCGAGTATCTCGCGGAGACAGGGACGGAACCTTACGACCACCAGGAGGAGGCGATCCTGGAGGTTTTCGCGGGGAACAACGTGATCCTGAACACGCCGACGGGATCGGGGAAATCGCTGGTGGCACTGGCGATGCAGTTCAAGGCGCTGTGCCAGGGGCGGCGGTCGTTCTACACGGTACCGATCAAGGCGCTGGCGAACGAGAAGTTCCTCTCGCTGTGCCACGTGCTGGGACCGGAGAACGTGGGAATGATGACGGGAGACGCGACGGTGAACCACGACGCGCCTGTGATCTGCTGCACGGCGGAGATCCTGTCGAACATGGCGCTGCGCGAGGGAGCGGCGACGCCGGTGGACGACGTGATCATGGACGAGTTCCACTATTACTCGGACCATTCGCGGGGAGCGGCCTGGCAGATCCCGCTGCTGACGATGCCGCGGGCGAGGTTTTTGCTGATGTCCGCGACGCTGGGTGATCCCTCGTATTTCTCGAAACAACTCACGGACCTGACAGGCG
Organism: uncultured Verrucomicrobiales bacterium; assembly: GCA_964247045.1. Lineage (GTDB taxonomy): Bacteria > Verrucomicrobiota > Verrucomicrobiia > Verrucomicrobiales > Akkermansiaceae > Luteolibacter. Next base: position 1,255 of record CAXTTX010000646.1, read on the forward strand.
CGCCAACGGCGCTGGTGCAGTCCGACCAACGGCCGGTGCCGCTGGAGTTTTCGTATTCCACGACGCAGCTCCAGGAAAAGGTGGCGGAACTGAATGAAGAGGGACGGGCGCCGATCTATCTGGTGCATTTCACGCAGAACGCATGCGCGGAGACGGCGCGGGATTTGTTATCGACGAATTTTTGCACGAAGGAGGAGAAGACCGCGATCGCGCGGGCTCTGGATGACGCGGATTTCCGCAGTCCCTACGGGCGGGAGCTTTCGAAGATCCTGCGACACGGGGTGGGCATCCACCATGCGGGGTTGCTGCCGAAATACCGTCTGTTGGTGGAGAAGCTGACAGGACGCGGCCTGCTGAAAGTGGTGTGCGGGACGGACACGCTGGGCGTGGGCGTAAACGTGCCGATCCGCACGGTGATGCTGACAGCGCTGTGCAAGTACGATGGACGTGGTACCAAAATCCTCGCGGTGCGGGATTTCCGCCAGATCGTCGGACGGGCGGGAAGGAGGGGCTTTGACACGGTGGGCTACGTGGTGGCGCAGGCGCCGGAGCACGTGATCGAGAACCTCCGCCTGGCGGCGAAGGCCACTGCCAATAAAAAGAAGTCCTTCGAGAAACGGAAGCCGCCGGAGAAGGGTTTCGTGCATTGGGACGAGGCGACGTTCGCCAAACTGCAGACAGCCCCGCCGGAGCCACTGGTATCGAGTTTTTCCGTGTATCACCACACGCTGCTGAACGTGCTCTCCCGCAAGAACGAGGATGGCTGCGCGGCGCTGAAGAAGATCATCGACGACAGCCATGAACCGGTGACGAAAAAGAAGCTGCTGAAGAAGCATGCCTTCAAGCTCTTCCGCGGGCTGGTGGGGGCGAAAATCCTGCACATCATCCCGCCGGCGAAACGGA
>CAXTTX010000647.1:0-2156 GCA_964247045.1 uncultured Verrucomicrobiales bacterium
GTCTCCGAACACCCGTTAAGGATGTGTCCGGTCTGTACAGACACTCCTGTCCCCCTTGCAAAGCACCAGTCTTAGCGGCATTGGTCACCTGCTGCATCTCCTTCTTGTCACCGGTCTCTGGTCTCTGGTCTCTGGTCTCTGGTCTCTGGTCTCTGGTCTCTGGTCACCACCTGAAAACTCCCAACCTTCTCCCCCGTATCCCCCCAATGCGCCCCGCATGCCTCATCTTCCTCGCCCTGCTCGCCTTGGCAGCCGCGCTTGGGGCAAACCCCGCCTTCGATGCTGCCCGCGCCGTCCTCGAGACGCGCTGCCTCGAATGCCACACCGAGGACAAGGCCAAGGGCACCCTCGTCCTCACCACCCGCGAGGGCCTCATCAAGGGCGGCGACGGCGGCACCGTTCTCGTCCCCGGCAATTCCGCCGATTCCCCCCTCCTCACCCGCGTTTGCCTCCCGCCTGATGACGAGGACCGCATGCCCCCGAAAAAGGACGCCGAACCTCTCTCGTCCCAGGAAACCGCCGCCCTCCGTGCCTGGATCGACTCCGGCGCCGCATGGCCCGATGGCGAAACCCTCTCGCCCAAATCCAAAACCGCCCTCCCGCGTTGGGACGCCCCGCCCGATCCCCAGATCATCTCCATCGAGGCCTTCCCGAAAAACGTCACCCTCGAAACCTCCGCCGATTTCCACCGCGTCATCGTCATCGCCCGCTTCAAGGACGCCTCCACCCACGACATCACCACCCAGTCCAGGCTCACCCTGGCGGACACCTCCATCGCCACCCTCGCCGGCACCTCGCTCACCCCGAAAAAGGATGGCACCTCCACTCTCCGCATCGACTACCGCGGCCTTTCCGCCGAGGTCCCCGTCACCGTGAAGGACGCGGAAAAACCCCGCCCGCTCTCCTTCCAACTCGATGTCATGCCGGTCCTCACCGCCGCCGGTTGCAATACCGGCTCCTGCCACGGCTCCGCCCGCGGCCAGGATGGCTTCCACCTCTCCCTCTTCGGCTTCGATCCAAAGGGCGACCATTTCCGCCTCACCACCGAGATGGCCGGCCGCCGCGTCAACCTCGCCGTGCCGGAGGAATCCCTCCTCGTCACCAAAAGCATCGGCACCGTCCCCCACACCGGCGGCAAGCTCATCAAGCCCGGCAGCCCTTTCTATCAGACGCTCGTCCAATGGATCCGCGATGGCGCGAACTACGACCCCGGCGAAATCCCGCACCCCACCGGCATCGAGGTCCAGCCGAAGCAGGTCGTCCTCACTGGCGGCGATGTGCGCATTCCCTTCACCGTTCGCGCCAACTACTCGGACGGCACGGATCGCGACGTCTCCACGCTCTCCCGCTTCACCAGTTCCAATGACAACTCCGTCGCCATCGGCCTGCGCGATGGCATCGCTGTCTCGAAGAACCGCGGCGAAGCCTTCGTGCTTGGCCGCTTCCACACCTTCACCGAGGGCTCACAGGCCATCGTCGTTCCCGCGGATCTCAAATACACCCGGCCCGAATACCCAGCCTTCAACTACATCGACAGCCTCGTCGCGGAAAAACTCAACAAACTCCGCATCGTCCCCTCCGAGCTCGCCGATGACGAATCCTTCCTCCGCCGCGTCTATCTGGACGTCGTGGGCCTGCCGCCCACCGTGGCCGAGCGGAACACTTTCTTGTCTGACAATCGTCCCGACAAGCGCGCCGTCCTTGTGGATGAACTTCTCACCCGCAAGGAATTTACCGAAATGTGGGTCATGAAATGGGCCGAACTGCTTCAGATCCGGACCTTCGACAAGGACGGCGCTAAGGTTTCCTACAAGGCCGCGCTCAACTACTACCAGTGGCTCCGCGAGCGCATCGCCAGCAACAACCCCTTCAATGAAACGGTCCGCGAGCTCCTCTCCGCGAAGGGTGGCACCTTCTCCAACGCCGCCACCAACTACTTCCAGACCGAGGCGGATGTCCTGAAGCTAACAGAAAATGTCGCCCAGGTCTTCATGGGCACCCGCATCCAGTGCGCCCAGTGCCACAACCACCCCTTCGACCGCTGGACCATGGACGACTATTACAGCTTCGCCGCCTTCTTCGCCCAGGTGAAGCGCAAGCCCGCCGAAGACCCTCGCGAAAAAGTCGTCTTCGACGGGGGAGGGGAAACCCAGAAC
>CAXTTX010000648.1:0-2154 GCA_964247045.1 uncultured Verrucomicrobiales bacterium
GGCGGGGTGTCCTCGCCCATCAGAAAGCGGCCGAGGGTTTGCAGGAAGTCACCATAGCCGGGCCAGGCCCTCACGGCGGCGGAGTAATCGCCGCCCAAGGGGAAAGAGACTGCGGCGCTGCGTCCGAGGCCCCGGCGGGCGTGGGCAACGAGCGGGGCGAGGTATTCATCGGACGAGACGAGCGAGACCGTGGCGTCATCCCGTGCATAGGAGAGATTGTAGCCGTCCACCTGGTCCGGCCAGGCGAGTGGCTTGGGCGAAATTTCCGCCCAGCGGCCGCTGGGCTGGATGGCCACAGGATCCTTGATGAAGGCGGAACGGGCGATGGTGACGGTTTCCTGCGCGAAGATCTTGGGGATGTCCATCGGCTCGTCGGAGAAGAACATGCGGCCGTTGCCGAGCTTGGCGACGTCGATCAGAAATGCCGAGTCCGAGTCCCTGTCGGTGCCGAGACCGATGACGGAAACGGAAGCGCCTTCCGCGGTTATTTCCTTCAGCAAGTTGACGTAATCGCCGGGTTCCTCCGAGTCATTCGCGTCGGAGAAGAGGATGACGTGGCGGGTGCCGGCCTGGGATTTTTTCAGTTCGTCCCATGCCGCCTTGAGGCCGGCGTAGACGAAGATGCCGCCGCCTGAAGAGCGGATCTTGCGGGCCTTGGCTCCCATCTCCGCCCTCTTTTCGCCGACTCGTCCCAAGGGCACGACCTTGACCGGCTCGCTGTCCATGGGACCGAGCAGATTGATCGCGTCGGCGGCTCCAGAGTTCGCGAGATCCATCTTGGTCTTGCCGCCTCCGACGCCGACGCTCATCGAGCCGGAGCGGTCCATGACGATGGCGAGGGCCACGGCGAGCTTGCGATGCTCCGACTTCAATTCCATGGAGACAGGCAGGAGGGCATCGATGGCGGATTGGAAATAGCCGCCGGAGCCGAAGGAGTATTGGCCGCCGGCCATCATGAATCCGCCGCCTTGTTCACGGACGAAGAAATCGAGGGTCTTGAGGAAGTCGGTGGGAACCTCGTGGGCGGGGACGTTGTTGATGATGACGGCACGGGCACCCGCGAGCAGGCCGGGCCGGAGCTTCGTGGGATCGGTGACGGTTTCCACCGAGAAATCGAGTGCGGAAAGCGCCTTGGCGACGGGGTCGTCCTGATAGCGGGTGGCGAGGACGATGCGGGGCCCGCCGGTGATCTCGATCCAGCGGTTCGCGCGGTTGTTGCCGAGGTGGGAATCGTTTTCCGGACGGATTTCCGCATCGTATTGGTAGCCGCCGGAGCGGGGGATGCGGTCCGTGAATTCGGCGGTGGCCAGGCCATTGACCAGCGTGACGGTGGTTTCGGTGAGGATCTGGCCATTGCGGCGGAGGATCAGCGGGAAGGTCGTGTCCCGGGCACCGCGAACGGTGATGGAGATGAGGAATGGCTCCCCGGTTTGCACCCGTTCCGGAAAGCCTAGGCGCGAGACGCGGAAATCGTTCGTGCCTTCCTCGCGAATGAGACGGTAGTCGAGGGGGATGCCACGCGCCTGCATCTGGGAGACCGCCTCGTGCAGGGGCTCGGTGGAATAGCCATCGGTAAAAAGCAAGACACGGGAGGGGCGCTTCTCATCGACCTGCGCGGCGATGGACTGGAGGGAGAGGCCGGTTTTCGTCAACTTGCGGGAACCGGTGAAGGTCGAGCCGTCGGCACCGAGTTCCGCTACTTCCGAGGCGTAATTGATGAAATGGAGCGTATCTTGCCGAGAGGGCTTGGACTCCTCCAGCAGCCGCTGCCATTCGGGGAGGCCCTTGTCGATGAGGTCCTCCGTCGAATCCGAACGATCTAACAAAACGTAGAGATCCAGCGAGTTCTGCTGGTGGCGGATCACGGGATCCGCGAGGGCCAGCACGGCGAGGATGAGAATAGCGATCCGCAACGGCGCCTGGAGCCGCAGGCCACGCCAGAACCAGCCCGCCAGCGCGAGCGCGGGCAGGATGAGGAAGTATTCCGGGGTGACGAAGGTCATGGGCGTCAAGTGGTGGTGGCATCTGCCGAAACGGTGCGTCCGACGGATCTCCAGGAGACCAGCAGGGCCGCGATGAGGAGGAGAATCCAAACGCGCCACCACGGATCGGGACGGGTATTGCGCTCAATGACGGAGCGACCGGCGTCCGCGC
>CAXTTX010000649.1:0-2153 GCA_964247045.1 uncultured Verrucomicrobiales bacterium
GAACCTCTCGCTGAAAGCCCCCGCTCCACTCCACGAGCGTTCCAGGTGCAGCTCCTCGAGGCTCCGGCACTCATGCCGTCCCTCCGCGCTCCACCCGGAGCGGAACCGGTGAACCTTCAGCCTTCCACACGCATCCGCCACATCAAACGGCGTGATCCCCGCCAGCGAAAAACTCGCCAGCATCTCCAGTTTCACCGGCTTGTCGGATCCATTCGTGAACCGCGTCGTCACGGTAAACCCGCGATCCTCCTTCCGCCACTCCAGCCGGTGCTCCGCATGGCAGCCGTCCTCACGCGCCAGCCGCGTCACGATGATCTCCCGCTCTTCCTCTTCCATCACCTCCTGCCCCGCAAAACGGAACGCCGCCACACTACCGGAATTCCGCATCGTGTGCCCCTGCGCGAAGGCCCCGGGATACGCGTCCCCGACCAGCTTCAGTTGCAACAGCGACTCCACCGGCCGCGCCGGCCACGCGTCATCCCCTGGCAGCACATCGATGAACGCCTCGCCCCGCAGGCTTTCGCGCGGTTCCTTCGCCTCATCCGTCAGCGCGGCCGGCAGCATCTCCAGCCCGATCATTCCGCTCGCCCGGTCCAGCGGATACCGCACCAGCGTGTCGCCCATCAATCGTGTTAGAAAATACTCTCTCATCCCGCATCCTCCCCGAAGATCGATAAATCCCACCGCTCATGCCACGACACCGTCGGCACCCCGTGACGAAACCCGATGGGCAGCCACACATGCCTCCCATCGATCGCATCCCCCGGGCACCAGCGGTCCGCCATGAAAATGAACGCGTCCTTTTTCCCCCGCACCGGCAGCACGAAGGTCGGCTGCGACTCGAAGCAATTCGCGATCCTCGCTCCGGGTCCCAGGCACGGGTTGCCCAGCTCTTCCCACGGCCCGCGGATATCCGTCGCCACTGATAGACGCGCCGTGTTCGGCGCCCATCCCGTGCAATCCGAGGAAAACAGGAAATACCGTCCACCCTGCTTGAACAGGGCAGGGGCCTCGTGGAACCGCCCCGGAAACAACCGCACATACTCACCCGCCGGCCGCGTGAACGATTCATCCAGCAAAGAAACATGCAACGTCCCGTTGTTCTCCGAGGCATAAATATGCCACGCGCTCCCGTCGTCATCCACGAACAGCGTCATGTCCCGCGCCATCTGCCCGCCCGCATGGTCCCTGCGGAAACAAACCTCCTTCGGATACCACGGAAACGGCGCGCCACCCAGCCCCAGCGCCTCCAGCGCGTCACTTCCTCCTCATCCAGCGGCCGCTTCCATTCCTCCGGCACATTCCCCGGCCACACACCCGCGTTCGGCCGCAGGCTGTGCAAAAATTGATACGGCCCCGCCGGTGCATCCGCCACCGCCACCGCCGATCGCGCGCCTTCATAGCCGCTGCCCTTCGGCTCCAGATGAAACCACATCACGAATTTCCCCGTCCGCGCGTTATGAATCACCTTCGGCCGCTCCAGCACGCAGCCGCCCGGGATCTCGCTGTTAGGCGAGTCTTCCACCGCCAGCGCGATCCCTTCATCCCGCCAGTTCACCAGATCCTCCGAGGCATAAACATGCACGCCCACATGCGCCCGGTTCCCCGCCTCCCCCCCGGTCTTGTGCTCGCCGAACCACCAATACGTCCCGCCATGATCCAGGATGCCGCCGCCGTGCGCGTTGATCGGCACGCCCTTCGTATCCCGCCAGATTTGTCCCGGTTCAAACATGATCTTCGCTTCTCACGCGGGTTCCGCATTCTCCGCCCGCCTCTTTTCCAACAACTCCCGCGTCCGGTTCACCGATTCCTCGTTCATCCGGAAAAGCAACGCCATCACCAGCGCGCAAACCGTGAAAAACATCCCCGGCCCGATCGCCAGCCACAGCAGCTTTTGCAGGACCGCGTCCGGTTGCGTCGCCATCTTCATGTCCACCCCCGAGAACTTCACCAGATAACCCACGATCAACACCGACAACGAGATCTCCAGCTTGTACATGAACGCCACCACGGAGGTGAACAAACCCTCGCGCCGGTAGCCGTTCTCCAATTCATCCAGATCGCACACATCCGGCACGATCGCGTTGAACATCGCGTTGCAGATCACCGACAGCGGCAGCAGCGTGAGGATCGGGATCAGCAGCCAATACGGT
>CAXTTX010000650.1:0-314 GCA_964247045.1 uncultured Verrucomicrobiales bacterium
GGAAGAAGCCGTTAGGGCCGTTGTCGTAGGCGTGTGGATCGAGGATGACGAACTCGACCTGCCCGGGCGGATACTGGGCAGCAAGGGAAGCGATGCTGATAGAGAGGAGAGAAAGAGCGCGCTCCGAGGATTGTCCGACGACGAGCATGTGGCTGCCGCTCTGGCGCTGGAAGATGGCCTCGGTGGGGCCCTTGATGGAATTGGGGGCACCGAGCCAAGCGCGGGACTTTGAAGGGCGGGCGGTGGGGCGGGAAGCGACGAGGGATTTCAGCTCGGTGTTGTCGCGGATGTCGGCGGGGGCGTTGCCCTCGAAG
>CAXTTX010000650.1:324-2144 GCA_964247045.1 uncultured Verrucomicrobiales bacterium
TGTACTCGCCGCCGGCCAGTTCCTTGGGCAAGTCGAACGCGCCGGTGCCGACGCCGCGGACGGGACTGCCGTCGGGGCCGGGGACGGGCTTGCCGTCGCGTTTGGCGAGGGCGTTGACCTTGTCGAGGAGGGCGTCGCGTTCTTCTTCCGGGAGCCAGACGATCTGGAAGGGGCTGTTGGCGGCGAGGGCTCCGGCCTGGTCGTTGTAGATCCCCTCCCCCGGTCGCGTGAGAAGGCGGGGCGCGGGGTTATCGTCCTCCATGATGAGGGCGGCGTCCGCCTCGTTGCACTGGAGGGCGATGCGGATGACCATCTGGCCGAGCGTGGCACGGGCGAGCGTGTAGGCGCCGCCGAGGGTCTGCGAGCCGAGGATAACGTGGATGCCGAAGGCACGGCCTTGCCTGACGATGCGGTCTAACAAGAGAGAGGCCTCCTGCGCGACGGAGTCGTCCTCGGTGAAGAATTCCTGGAACTCGTCGATGAGAAGCAGGCTGCGGGGCATCGGCTCGTGGCCGGGGGTGCGCTTGTAACCGGCGAGATCCTGGGAGCCGGCGCGGCGGAAGAGTTCGCCACGGCGTTTCAATTCCGAGTCGATGCGCTGGAGCACGCTGAGGGCGAATTCGCGGTCGCTCTCGATCGCGATCACGCGAGCGTGCGGGAGGTGCTTCGCGGCGTAGCACTTGAACTCGACGCCCTTCTTGAAGTCCACCAGATAGAACTCCACTTCCTCCGGGCTGCACCAGAGGGCGAGGTTGGTGATGATGACGTGGAAGAGCGTCGATTTTCCGGAGCCCGTTTTACCGGCGACGAGGGCGTGCTGGCGGGTGCCCTTGCCGATGGCGAGCATCTGGAGCTTCTTGGCACCGGTGCGGCCGACGGGGACGCGGAGTTCCTGTGAGGTTTCGGAGGACCACAGTTCGTCCGGCGGTGGGGCGATGTGGGAGAAGGGCACCTGGATGCGGTTCGAGTCGATGCTGGCCTTGCCGATGCGATGCACGAGGGTGGTGGCGTCGTCTTGCGTGGGGGCTTGATCGAAGGTGGCGGCATCCGCTCCCGGAGGGGCATCCGCGAGATGGAAACCATCGGGTTTCTGGATGACGCGAAGGCAGGCGCGGCGGAGTTCATCCTCCAGGGAAGGCTCGGAGAAGGGCTGGCGCATGTCGCGCTGGATGAGGAGGTGCACACCGCAACGGGCACCGCTGGAGGCAATGGACAGAAGGCGCTTGCAAGAGGTGTCACTGAACGCGGCCGGGAAGCCGGCGATGACGACGAAGCGGTATTTTTCCGCAATGGTGCCCGCCTGCTCGTTGTATTCGTTGATCGTGGCATACTCGTTGCGGAGATACATCTGGATCACCTTTTCGATGTGCTCGTTGAGCTCGGCGAGGCGTTCCTCAATCTGGGTGGACTGGGTCCAGATGCGGTGGTTGATGAGGGTTTCCTCGTAGTCCGCCAGATGCATGAGGCCGGCGAAGTCCTTGCCGAGGCCGATGGGATCGATGAAGACGAAGGACGCGCGGCCGGGAGGGTGGGCGGCAAGCAAGCGGAGGGAAATCGCGTTGAGGGCGTGCGTGGCGAGATCACCGCCGCTGCCGTCGCTTTCGATCAGCAGCGAGCCGTGATCGGGGAAAGAGAGGGACAAGGGGACGGCGAATTTGCCGCCGTGAGGAAGAGATAGGTTGCCATCATGGGGAAGACCGTCGGCGAGTTTGGAGGAGTCCACGTCGATCCGGCCGATGCGGACGGATTCGGGAGCCTCGGCGGGCGGCGTCCAGCGGGAGCACTTTTCCGATGACCAGGACGGGAAGGTGGCGAGGGAT
>CAXTTX010000651.1:0-968 GCA_964247045.1 uncultured Verrucomicrobiales bacterium
CTCTATTTCGACGTGATCCCGAAGGCGGTCGACGCGAGTTCCCGCTGCCTCTGCTGGTCGCCATCCGCGCGAGCCTTGCTGAGCCCGTGGGTGAGCGCCGGGCCGACGCCGATTTCCAACAGCGACATCGTCGCCAGCGTGGCGCTGACCGTGGAATACAGGCCGTATTCCGCGCGGCCCAGCACCCGCATGGCGATGGGCACGGAAATGAGCTGGAGCAGGATCGTCCCGAACTTCGAGACAAAGGAAGTCACCACCGCCAGCTTGATCGAGCGGTCGCGCTTGCTGCTGGCGGTTTCTTCCGGGGTTTCTTCGCTCATGTCCGCGGCCGGCGACGCACTCAGCATGCGCCACCCCGCTTGTAGAAGGTCATGAACATGATCTGCAAGTCGAGGACGAAGTTCCAGTTCTCGATGTAGTCGAGGTCGAACTTGACGCGCTCGCGGAGGCAGGTGTCGCCACGCAGTCCGTTCACCTGGGCCCATCCGGTGACGCCGGGCTTGATGTTGTGGCGGACGTTGTAGTGCGGGATCTCCTCCTTGAAGCCTTCGATGAGTTCCGGGCGCTCGGGACGCGGGCCGACCAGGCTCATGTCACCCCGGAGCACGTTCCAGAACTGCGGGAGTTCATCGACATTCCATCCGCGCATCAGTTCGCCGATCTTGAGGCGGCGCGGATCGTCCTTCACGGTCCAGCCGACCTTGCCCTTGACTTCCGCGTCCAGCTTCATGCTGCGGATCTTGTAGATGTCGAACGGACGTCCGTTCAGGCCGATGCGGCGCTGGCGATAGATGACATTGCCCGGGGATTCCAGATAGACCAGCAGGGCGAACACGGACATCACGGGAGCAAAGAGGAACAGACCCAGAATGCTGCCGATGATGTCCACCGTGCGCTTCGCCGCGTTGTTGAAGGCGTGGTGAAGCGGCATCTTGCCAATGCCGAGGACCGGCATGCCGTGGAAGCTC
>CAXTTX010000651.1:978-2127 GCA_964247045.1 uncultured Verrucomicrobiales bacterium
ACTGGAGGCCGGAAACGAGGATCTGGAAGCAGCTCGGGACGAGCTTGAAGTCAATGAACTCCCGGCCGCAGGTTTCCGCCAATTCCAGCATCTGGTGACGGTCCAGCACGCCGTCCACGACCATCACCACATCCGCGCCGGAACCGCGCAGGATCTGGCGCAGGCCTTCGTAGCTGCCCAACACGGGCACATCGGACGGGGGAACGACCTCGAAGGCCAAGCGTGGCGGGGCGATCGTGCCGATCACGTCGATCTGGTTGGCACGGCCGTTGCCGAAACGCCTGAGCGCGCGGTCGGTCTCGCCGTTCCAGCCGATGAAAACGGCCTTCTGGCGGAGCGCGCCGGCAAATTTCTCACGCCGCAGGACGCAATAGAGGAACCAGCGCCAGCCGAGCAGTCCCACCATGGACGTGACTCCGCCGATGGCGCAGTACATCCGGCTGATGGCAGGCTCGATCTTCAGCACCAGGGAGAGAGCCAGGAAGCTGATGGACCAGATGAAGCAGGACTTCGCGATGATCGTGAAAGTCTTGCGGACCGCCAGATAGCAGCGCGGGTCGTGAAGGCGGAAGTTCGCGAGGAGGAACACCAGATAGGCGCTGCCCAGCAGGACGTGGCCGCAGTAGCCCCAGAGGTTCACAATGGGATCGACGACGCCCACCTCGCGCATGCCCGTTTCGAAACGGATCACGTAGGCAGCCATCATCGCCAGCAAGACCACCGCGGCATCACCCAGGAAACTGATGGCCACCAATTTCTGGTGAGCCATCCACGGGCGGTGACGGTGTCTGAGGGAGAACGATTCAGGTATATCAGTCGGAATGGCCAGGGGACGAGTGGGGGAAGACTCGCCCGCTACCACGCGGGGTGTCGAATTCATGATTCAGGGGGATGGGGGGAATCGGAACGAGCCGGCCCTGGGGGTAAGGACGGGTCACTCCTTTAAAAAAGAAACGGGGGGTTTCTTCGGATCGGGGGATATGTGAGAGAGTGTAGGTCGTTGAGTATCTGCGTTGCTTCAGGAAATACCATCAAATTCAGATCGGTTTAGGCAAAAGTTGGGACAATTTCGAAACCAGTGGTGGAATTAGCAGAACCCACGCCAACGGGCTGCGGACTTCCGAGGCCCGGGCGGTTGACCGGGACGCC
>CAXTTX010000652.1:0-2117 GCA_964247045.1 uncultured Verrucomicrobiales bacterium
ACAGGCCCTGCTGTCCCGCTTTTTCGAAGGCGGTGTGTCCCCGCTGAAACTCGCCCTCTGGGCTCTGTTGCCCACCGTGGTCGTCGCGCTTTGCATGTTGTTTTTCCCGGATCGCGGAATCGATGCCATGTTCCTGCTGGAAACCAGCCCCGCCACCTCACCCGCTCCCTGATCCCATGTTTACCGGACTCGTCGAAGCCGTCGGAACCGTCCTCGAAATCGAAGCGAAGGGCGAACAAGCGCGCCTTACTCTCGCCATTCCCTTCGCTGCCGAACTCGCCCTTGGAGACTCTGTTGCCATCAACGGCTGCTGCCTCACCGTCGCGGAATTTCCGGCCGGCGGCGTTGCTTTCGATCTCCTCGCCCAGACCCTCCGCGTCACTTCCTTGGGAGGCCTCGTTGCCGGTTCCACCGTCAATCTGGAACGCGCCATGATGGCCGGGGCGCGCTTCGGCGGCCACTTCGTGCAGGGCCATGTCGATGGCACCGGCAACATCGTCCGTCTCGATGTAAGCGGGCAGGACCACATCCTCGGCATTTCCATCCCGGCGGAACTCCAGCGCTATTGCATCGACAAGGGCTCCCTCACCATCGACGGCATTTCCCTCACCATCGCCGAGCTTTCCGAAACCACCGCCACGTTTTGGATCACGCCCCACACCTGGACTCATACCCACCTCGCTCAAGCCGCCTTGGACCAGAAGGTGAACCTTGAGGTGGACATGCTCGCCAAGTATGTGGAAAAGCTCGTCTCCGCCCGCTTGTCCCAATGACCCGCTTCCGCCCTTGCATCGATCTCCACCACGGCCAGGTCAAACAGATCATTGGCGGGACGTTGCGCGATGAAGGCACCGGGCCGGTGGAAAATTTCGTGGCGGAGCAACCGGCGGGATGGTTCGCGAAAACTTTCCGTGATGACGGCCTTACTGGCGGCCATGTCATCAAGCTCGGCCCCGGCAACGACGAGGCCGCACGCGAGGCGCTCGCCGCCTGGCCCGGTGGACTCCAGATCGGCGGGGGCATCCACGCCGGAAACGCGGCCGATTGGCTCGCAGCCGGAGCCAGCCACGTCATCGTCACCTCAGCGCTTTTTGATACGGATGGCAAATTTCTCCAAGACGCCCTCGACGCCATCGTCAAGGCCACCGGCAAGGACAAGCTCGTCGTCGACCTCTCCTGCCGAAAGACCCACCACGGCTGGGCGGTGGCCATGAACCGCTGGCAGACCCTCACCAACCTCGCCGTCGATCACACGACGCTGGACCTCCTCGCACCCTTTTGCGACGAATTCCTCATCCACGCCGCGGATGTTGAGGGCCTGTGCGGCGGCATCGATGCCGATTTGGTCGAAATGCTCGGCCAGTGGGGCAAATGTCCGGTCACTTACGCGGGCGGGGCGGCGACCATGGAGGACGTCCTGCTCGTCCAGCAGGCAGGCCAGGGCAAGGTGGACGTTACCGTGGGCAGCGCGCTGGATCTGTTTGGCGGGAAAGGCTTGTGCTACAAGGATTTGGTCGCCTGGAACCGCCGTCCCAACTGAGTTTTCCGGAAAGCGGTTGCAGGTTCGCATGGCACTGTCTTAGGCTCCGCGCGTGCTGCATTTGGATATGCCATCTTTCGCCGGGGAGGCGGTGACGAACAGGGATTTCCTGAGGTCCGTGTTCCAATCGATGCTCCGGGCGAGGATCCTCGAAAACAAGCTCTCCAGCCTCTACAAGGCAGGTAAAATCGTCGGCGGCGTCTACCTCGGCAGGGGCCAGGAAGCCGTCAGCGCCACCCTCGGCACCGCGCTGATCCAGGGGAAAGACTTCTTCGCCCCGCTCATTCGCGACCAGGCGGGACGCACCGCTTTCGGCGAGCCGCTCCTCGATTGCACCCGCACGTACCTGGGCTCGGTCGAGGGCCCCATGCGCGGCCGGGATGGCAACATCCACCGCGGCCGCCCGCAGATGGGCATGCCCGCCATGATTTCCCACCTCGGCGCGCAGGTCCCTCTGGTCGCCGGCATGCTTTTTGCCAAACGCCTCCAGGGCACCATGGAAGGCCGCGTCGGTGCCACCTGCATCGGCGATGGCGCCACCTCGACCGGAGCTTTCCATGAAGGGCTGAACATCGCC
>CAXTTX010000653.1:0-2115 GCA_964247045.1 uncultured Verrucomicrobiales bacterium
GGGCAGGGAGGCGAGGGCGAGGTCGAGGGTTCCCATTTGCTCGCGGATGCCCAGGGCATCGTCGGGGCCGGGGCGGGGGCAGGTGGCCTCGGGGAGTTCCGCGCCGGTGGGTTGATGGAGGGCGCGGCTTTTCCGCTGCCGGAGGAAGTTCCTGGCGTTGTTGCGGACGATGGCATGGAGCCAGGCGGGGAAGGTCGCCCGGCTGGCATCGTAGGTGTGGAGGTGGCGGAAGGCGGAGACGAAGGATTCCTGCGCGAGATCCTCCGCCGCGGCGCGGTCGCCGGTGATGGCGAAGGCCATGCGCAACGCTCCCTGCTGAAAAGCGGTCACCAGCAGGGCGAATCCCTCGGTGTCGCCATCCAGCACGCGCTGGATCACGGCCATTTGTTCGATCTCCGTCAGCCTCATTCACCGGTCCCTACACGCGACTGTGGCAAAAGTTCCCGGAATTCCGGGTTTTCTCAGGATTTCCCGGAGGGGTGGAGGGAAGGGGCGGGGCTTTGGAGCCGGATGGGGATGATGAGGAGGTGGGGAGCCCCGCGTTGCTCACGGGTGACCATGATGGCGATGTCCGGGTTTCAAACGACGAAGGAGCAGGGGCTTTCCTGGCGGGGAAAGGGAGCCTGAACCCGCCGTGCCAGCACAGCCGGTGGCAAAGACAGGCATCTGCTATTCACAGGCCCGGGTAGAAATCCGTGACCATGTTAGGATTGGCCGACCCACCGGTGCGGGCGAGGGGGACTGACTCCTGGGACAGGGCCTGGCCGTCCGAGACCGTTTGCCGATAGATGTTTTCCCAATACCCGCCCTCGGGAGCATCGATGATGCGGCAGGTTTCGCCATCGGCTTCCTGGGCTTCACCGGCGCGGCGCAATAGCACGCTCATGATGACGGTGTTCGGGTTTCCGGCAACGTCCGGCGTGGTTTTCAGGCGGTGGCTCTGGTCGGCATCGTAGATGCTGAAACTCGCGATCGAGTTCGTCCCTGCCGCCGAGGAAAAGCTGGCCGTCACGATGGTGCCATCCGGCAGGAGGAGCGTCCGCGGCCCGCCTTGGGTCTCCTTGACGTGCTTACCGTTGAAGTTCTCATGACCGGTGCCGGGGCCGCTGCCGGAGCCCCACAGATCGTATGAAACGGTCCCGCCGGGATTGGTGATCGTGAGGGTGGTGCCCAGCATCCGGATCAGCCAGCCTGCCGCCGTGGTGACGCGGTAGGGGCCGTTCGTTTGCAGTTGGATGAGGCGGCCAACGGGCGGGACCGCCAAGCCCGTGATGGTCGGCGCGGAATTTCCCGGCAGAAGTTTCCGGACGCGGTAGAAGCGACGCTTGCTCCAGTTCGATGAGCCAGAGGTGAAGAGATCGGCGGAGCCATTGGCGAGATCGTATTGGACATGGCTCCAGGCGAGGGTTGTGCCGGGTCGTAGCACCGGTGAGACCGGCTGCCAGCGGATGAGGTCGGGCGAATCCTCCACAATCTGATCCGCCCCGGTGGTTAGGCCGGTGGCCGATAAGGTGGCGAGCTGCTTGGGTGGTGAGGCGGTGACAGGCTGGAGGCTGAAATTGGTGATGCGCTGGGCATGTGCTGGCGTCACCAGCGGGAGGAGGAGGGTGAGACAGGCCTGCCAGGGAAAACGCGCGTGGGCTTTCGAGACCGGGGGGATTCTCATTTGGGGAGACCATCACCCGGAAAGGCAGGTGTCAATTCGCTTTGGCGGGCCTCCTTCCGGAGTCAGGCGAAGTAGGGGCGGAGCCGGGCGGCGATGAGGTCGGTTTCCTCCACGCTTAGTTCAGGGACCTTTCCCCAATCGGTGCCGCCGCCGTCGAGGGTGCCGGCGACGTGGAAATGGAGGTGGGGGACGGTCTGGTGGGCGGGGGTGCCGTTGTTTTGCCAAACGGCGATTCCGGCAGGCTGGTATTCCTGCTCGATGGCTTTGGCGGCCTGGCGGACGGCGATAGTGAGTTGGGAGGCCTCGGTGTCCGTGATTTCCAGGATGGTGGGGACATGCCGGATGGGGATGACGAGGAGGTGGGGGTTGCCGCGTTGCTCGCGGGTGACCATGATGGGGGTGTCGGGATCCCGATGGACGAAGGAGTAGGGGCTTTCCTGGCTGAGGTA
>CAXTTX010000654.1:0-2114 GCA_964247045.1 uncultured Verrucomicrobiales bacterium
CCACCGGAAACCGCGTTGTCTTTCCACAAGGAATTCCTGGCTTCCAAGGCCGTGTTGTCCTCGGTCCGTTATTCCGTCTGCGCGTTGGGAGATACTTCCTACGAGAAGTTCTGCCAGACCGGAAAGGATTTCGACTCGCACTTGGAAGCGCTTGGCGCGCTGAGGGTTTTTCCCCGCCAGGATTGCGACGTGGATTACGAGGAGCCTTACAGCCAATGGCTGGAGGGGGCCCTGTCCGCGCTGGCACCGATTTCGGCCGTGCCCGTGGCGGCTATCGTCCATGCCGCGCCCGCGGCCCCGGCGGTGGAATACGGGAAGAAGAACCCTTTCCCCGCGGAGACGCTGGATACTGTCGTCCTCAACGGCGAAGGCTCGGCGAAGGAAACCATCCATCTGGAATTTTCGCTGGCGGGCTCCGGCCTCAGCTATGAACCCGGCGACGCGCTCGCCGTCGTGCCGGTGAACGCGCCGGACGTGGTGAAGGCCGTGCTCCAAGCTGCCAAGCTGACTGGCAACGAGGAGGTGGAAGTGAAGAACGTGGGCCGCAAGCTGCTGGCCGACGCGCTGCGCGAGGACTACGACATCACCGCGCTTTCACGTGCCGTTTTGACGAAGCTGGCCGAAGCCGCCGATTCCGCATTGCTGCGCGAACTGCTTGGAGAAGACGCGAAGGAGCGCCTGAAGGATTATAATTACGGCCGCGAGATTGTGGACGCGTTGGTGGACTTCGCGCCGCATGGTCTTTCCGCGGATGCGTTGACGGGCATCTTCCGCAAGCTGCCGCCGCGGCTTTATTCGATCGCTTCAAGCCCGGTGGCGCATCCGGACGAGGTTCACCTGACGGTGGCCGCCGTGCGCTACGAGACCAACGGCCGGGCTCGCAAGGGCGTGTGCTCGACCTATCTGGCGGACCTGGTGAAAACCGGGGAGCCGGTGCAGGTTTTCGTGCAGCCGAACAAGAACTTCCGCCTGCCCGCGGAAGGAACCACGCCGGTGATCATGATCGGGCCCGGAACCGGCGTCGCTCCGTTCCGCGCGTTCATCGAGCACCGGGCCGCGCTCGGCAACCAGGGCAAGAACTGGCTGTTCTTCGGCGATCAACATTACACTTACGATTTCCTCTATCAGCTTGAATGGCAGGATCATCTCAAGGAAGGCGCGTTGACACGGCTGGACCTGGCATTCTCGCGCGACCAGCCGGAGAAGGTCTACGTGCAGGACCGCATGATCGAACGGGCGAAGGACCTCTACGAATGGCTGCAGGAAGGCGCGCACGTCTATGTCTGCGGCGACGCGAGCCGGATGGCGCACGACGTGCACGAGGCGCTGATCTCCGTGGTCGAGTTCCAGGGTGGGGTATCCCGCGAGGCCGCCGAGGCCTACGTCGAGGACCTCAAGAAGTCAAAGCGCTACCAGCGCGACGTTTATTGATCCAGCAGATTTAGATTCCACCAATATGAGCGATAAGAAACTTGCAGCCAACGAAGGCATCAAGACACGCAGCAACTATCTCCGCGGCACCATCGCCGAAGGACTCGCGGACCTGTCCACCGGCTCCATGAGCGAGGATGACCAGCAGCTTCTGAAATTCCACGGGACGTATCAACAGGACGACCGGGACATCCGCGCGAACCGCCGGAAGCACAAGCTTGAGAAGGCGTATTCCTTCATGCTCCGCATCCGCGTGCCGGGTGGCGTGGCGACCTCCGCCCAGTGGCTTGAAACCGACCGCATCGCGAGCCAGTTCGCCAACTGCACGATCAAGCTCACGACGCGGCAGGCATTCCAGTTCCACGGCATCATCAAGACGAACCTGAAGCGCACCATCGCCGAGATCAACAAGGCGGCGCTGGACACCATCGCCGCGTGCGGTGACGTGAACCGCAACGTGATGTGCAACCCGAATCCGCATCTCTCCGCGGTCCACGCCGAGGTGCTGAAGGCGGCCCAGGATATTTCCGCCCACCTCACGCCGCAGACCCGCGCCTATCATGAGATCTGGCTGGATGGCGAGAAGGTGGAATCGAGCGAGGAGGAAGTGGAGCCGATCTACGGCAAGACCTATCTGCCGCGGAAGTTCAAGATCACCATCGCGGTGCCTCCGTCGAACGACG
>CAXTTX010000655.1:0-387 GCA_964247045.1 uncultured Verrucomicrobiales bacterium
CGAGACCCGCAAGGTCTGCGTCCAGCGCCGCGACCAACCCGTCAGCGCCAAGGAATTTGCCGACAAGGAGGAGTTCATCCAGAGCGCGAAGGACATCCTGGGAGAGATCCACCACACGCTGCTGGCCCGCGCCACGGAGTTCCGTGACCTGAACATCCAGAACTGCGACAGCCTGGAGGTCTTCCACGCGCATTGGGCGAAGGAAAATCCCGGCTGGCTCTACACCCCATGGAGCGGCACGCCGGAGCAAGAGGAGGAACTTTCCAAACAGCACAAGATCACCATCCGCTGCCTGCCGGTAGACCGCGCCGAATTGCCCCCACATCTCGGCGGCGGCGGCAAGTGCATCCTGACGGGTGCGGAGACGCAGGTAAGGGCGATTTGGGC
>CAXTTX010000655.1:397-2103 GCA_964247045.1 uncultured Verrucomicrobiales bacterium
TAAGTTTTGAGGGTCGGCAGGGATCGAGTTGACCGCCACACCGAGTCTGTGTATGCTGCATGCATGGCAACAAAGACGATCTCAATAGATCTTGAGGCCTATGAACGGCTGGCAAGCGCGCGAATGGACAATAGGAATCCTTCTCCCGCGTGATCAAGCGGGCGAGTTGGGATCTCCAGCCGAAGACTTGCGGTGATCTCCTGAGAGCCTTGCCTCACCTGCCAAGGGTGGACGATGCGGTTTTGGAACGCTTGGAAGCGGCCCAGCGCGAGGACGCCCCTCCCGACGATCCCTGGGCATGATTACCTATCTTTTCGATACCTGTTTTCTCATCGATCTCGAAAGAGAGATGAAATGGGTGCTGGCAAGGCCAGCGCATTTCTCCACGCCAACCAAGCGGCCCGCCTTTTCATTTCGTGGACCATCGCGGCCGAGTTTGCGGAAGGCTTCACCGATCTGCTGGATCCGGCTTGCGGAGCGATGCTCTCGCGTTTCGACATGGTGCCCATGGATCAGGAAATGGCCCGCCGCTATGCAATCACGACGAAACATCTGCGCGGCCTGAACCAACTCATCGGCACCAATAATCTTTGGATCGCAGCGGCGGCGTTGGCAAATGGTGTCCCTCTCGTGACTAACAACGGTTCACACTTCAATCGTGTGCCCGGTCTATCCGTAATTGCATATTGACGGGATACTTGGTGACTCTATTCGATTCCGGGAAAAACGCCGTGCGGGCATTCTCCCCGGACAGAGGTAAGAACTCGCGAAGCCCGCGCCCCGGCATCGTCATTCTGCCTCCGGATTTGGAAACTCTCCCAGCCGGGAATATCCCCGTAGAGCAGGAGCGCCAGGACTTCGGACGGGCGCAGATGAGAGCACTGACCATCTCCGCGTCGCTGTAGGCGGCCGCCCTGTGCAGTGGCGTTTCGCCCCTCGTGCGCACGTCCCTCATGAAGCATTTGGTGGGCAGGCCCGGGGCAGTCGCGCGGTTCACGTCGGCGCCATGCCCGATGAGAGCCCGGAAGATGCGGGTTCTTTCCGCCGCGTTTTCCGTCTTGGTGATCACTTGGTGCAAAACGGTTTCACGGGTCGGCATACTGGTCGTGTCGTATTGGGGTCAGCGCCGAGGTCCCGGAGCAACTCGCAGGCTTCCGGCTTCGCATTGTAAGCCGCGGCCTGCAGCGCGGACTCCAGAGCCCGCGCCGGCAGCGGGCTGGAGTCAGCGGCAATCGCCCGGATCGCTTCAAGGTCGTTGTTCCATGCCGCGTTGAACAAGCGGTCTTCGATGTCATTGGGTTGCATGATCGTCTTTTCGCGGGTGCTGATTCGATAGAGGCGGCCTACTCCGGCGTTTTCTTTTTCAGGGATTCCCTGAGTGAAGGTGACAGGGCGTCCCGGACTTCCCCGGGACAGGTCTCCGGGATCCCGGGATGATTGATGGAATACCGCCCGATTTGCCCGGGACGGGAAGTGACGAGATCCACTTGGCCGACGCCATCAAACATCCATATCCGGCCTGGAGACTCGACTAACACGAACCACTCCGGGCCACGGAAGACCCCCCGGCCCGCGACCGACAGGGTTTCCTTTCCCCCGTCCGAAACCCACGTGACGGTAAAGGAAAGGTTGCCATCTGCCGCCTTGATAAATGAAGTGAGCCGCAAGGCGGTTTACAAATGGATCGGCCGGCACGCGGAGGAAGG
>CAXTTX010000656.1:0-1541 GCA_964247045.1 uncultured Verrucomicrobiales bacterium
AATTCCGGCGTTGGCGGCCAGGGTTTGGGCCACGTTTTCCTGGGTCAAAGCCGTGTGCGCGAGGAGGTATTCCACCACTGTTTCGCCTCCGGAAATCGCCCCGCGGGCGTTGTCGAGCTGTTCGTGGCTCACCATTCCAGCTTCGGCGAGCAATTCTGCGAGATAATCTTCGTTGGAAAACACTGGGCTTTGATCGGGTGATATTTCGAGGGTGCGGTGCGGGACAATGCCCGTGCCGCGTCTTGCGGAGATTGGTCAAGGCACCACGGGCTGTCAACCAGCCAGAGCGGCCGGATCCGTGAAATTCCGCGCAACTGCGGGGCATGGGGAGAGTCACCCGCCTGGTTATAAGGCCAATGTAACCACCATGGCCATTCATCAGGATTTTTCGCAGGCGGGATAGGGAAATGTGCCCGGTCCAACTTGCGTCGCGGCGGGATGGATTTTTTTGCCTTGGGGGAAATTCCCGGCTCACCCGGTCCGAGGGGTTTTCGGGGGTAGAGCCGGGGATGACGGGGCGGAATGAATTTTGCGCTCCGGTGGAAGACGGGGACGATGGGGGCGGAATGAATTTTGACGGCGTTCTTCAGAAATGAAGTGGCCGTCCCTACGCTTCGCTCCGATTGCGGTCCGTTTTAGAGCTTCACCGCGAGGCGGGTCTGCTTGGTGAGGGGGAACTCCTGGGTCACGCGGGCGTGGGAGCGGCGGTGGATGCCGACAAGCATCCCGACGGCAACCAGGCTGAAGACGAGGCTGGTGCCCCCGTAGCTGACGAAAGGCAGAGGCAGGCCGTCATTGGGGAGAAGGGCGGTGGTGACGGCGATGTTCTGGATGGCCGGCACGACGATGACGCAGGTGAGGCCGAGGGCGACGCAGCGGTTGAAGACGTTGTTCGCCTGGAGGGCGATGCCACAGCCACCGACGGCGATGAGGACGTAGCAGAGGACCGTGCCGAGGGTGAAGGGCAGGCCGAGTTCCTCGCCGACGACGGGGAAGATGAAGTCGATGTGGGCGAAGGTGAGCGTGCCGAATTTTTCCACTCCGTTGCCGAGGCCGACGCCCCAGGGGCCGCCGTTGCCGAGGGCAAGGAGGGCGCGCCACTGTTGCATGCCCTTGTCCTGCTGGTGGGCCTCCAGGTCAAGCCAGGCCTGGATCCGGCTCCAGCGGACGGGATCGTGGACAATGTAGTAGACCGCGCCACCCATGACCGTCAGCGCGGTGGGGATGGCGTAGATGAGGCGGGTGCCGACGCAGAACATGATGGCTCCGACGGCGACGGAAAGGGAGAGCGAGGTGCCGACGTCGGTTTCCGCGGCGATGAGGAGGATGGGAACTCCCGCGATGACACCGGGGAGGACGAAGCCGCGCCAGAAGGTCTGGACCTCGGTCTGCCAGCGGGCAAACCAGGTGGCCAGCGCGAGGACGATGACGATTTTCGCGGCTTCGGAGGGCTGGAACTGGCCGATGAACGGCACCTTGATCCAGCGGTTAGAGCCGTATTGGGGATCGGCAATGCCGGGGACGTAGCAAAGGGCCAGCAT
>CAXTTX010000656.1:1551-2088 GCA_964247045.1 uncultured Verrucomicrobiales bacterium
ATCACGCAGGCACCTAGCAGGATGAAGGGCATGAACTTCCGGATCCTATCGAGCGGGAACCTTGCGGCGAAGATGGCGGCGACGAGCCCGACGAAGGCCATGACGGCCTGGCGGCTGAGGAAGTGATAGGCGTCGAATCCCCTCACCCACGCGCCGGTACTGGTGAGCATGACCAGCCCGAGGGTGACCAGGCAGGCCACCGCGGCGCAGAGGAGAATGGAACAATGACGGATCATGGGAAGAAGCGATCAGTGGGCAGTGATCAGTGAGCAGAAAAGAGAAAAATCCATCGCAAGCGTGTTAGGGAATGGTGAGGTTCATGCCGGCTTTGATCTTGCGGGCATCGGCAATGCCGTTGGCCTTCATGAGTTCGGTCTGGCTGACCTTGTAGCGGTTGGCGATCTTCCAGATGCTTTCGCCATTCTGGACGACGTGGGACTTGCCGGAATTCGCGGAGGGTTTGGTGGCAGTAGCGGCGGCGGCTTTCGGTTGTTCCGCGACCTTTCCGCGGACAAGCGTGGTGCGCGGGGCATTCGT
>CAXTTX010000657.1:0-2075 GCA_964247045.1 uncultured Verrucomicrobiales bacterium
AGAAGCTGGTCCACGAGGATATGGCGGCGAATTTTTCCGTTTATCCGAAAAACTGGGGGCTGAAGCGGCCGGACAAGAACATCGATCACCGGCGGGTTCCCAATTTGCAGACCTGGTTCAAGCGGCAGGGGTGCGAAATCCCGTTGGGAAAAGAAAAGGATCCGGCGAAGTTCCTGCCGGGTGACATCGTGACCTGCACGGTGCCGCCGAGTTTGCCGCATGTAATGATCGTGAGTGACAAGAAGAATGGCGAGGTGCCGCTGGTGATCCACAACATCGGCGGTGGCGCGGAGGAAGAGGATATGTTGTTCCGCTTTCCACTGACGGGGCACTACCGGGTGAAGTGACGGTGAAACGTCGGCGGGACGGCTGTGTCCCCTTGTGTCGCCCCGCGGTCTAACCGAGATCCTTCAGGAGTTTGGGAAGGAGCTTGGGATCGACGGGTTTGACGAGGTGTTCGTCGAAGCCGGCCTCCCTGGTGCGCTGGCGGTCTTCCTCGCTGCCGTAGCCGGTCATGGCGACGATGAAGATTTTTTCCAAGCCGGGGATTTCCCGCAGACGGCGGGCGATCTCGAAGCCGTCCATCCCGGGAAGGCCGATGTCCAACAGGACGACTTCCGGACGGAATTCCGCGCCGGTGGCGAGGGCATGCACGCCGTCGTGGGCTGTGCGGGTTTCATGTCCGGACATCTGCTGGAGCATGGCGAGGCTCTCGGCGGAGTCCCGGTTGTCATCGACGATGAGCATGCGGAAAACGCGCCCGGCCGGGGTGGCTGGCGCGGGTGAGGAAGATCCCGAGGTGGTGGAGGCGAGGACGGGCAGGCGGAGGATGAATTCCGTTCCATGGCCGAGGCCAGCGCTGTGGGCTTCCACCGAGCCACCGTGGAGTTTCACGAGGCGCTGGACCAGTGTGAGGCCGATGCCGAGGCCGCCATGGGAACGGTCGAGCGCGCGGCTGGATTGGACGAAGATATCGAAGATGCGGGGCAGGAGTTCGGCATCGATGCCGGTGCCGTTGTCTGCCAAGCGGATGACCGCCTCCCGACCGCCTTTCCCCTCCTCCACCTTCGCGGTGAGGGAGATGTGGCTGCCCGTGCCGCTGTATTTGCAGGCATTGCCGAGAAGGTTGTTGAAGACCTGCTCAAGCCGCGTGGCATCGGCGGAAAGCAAGATGGGTTCCCGGGGCAGGCTGACGGCCAGTGTCTGGTCCTGCGCGGCAAGGCCCGGGCGGGCCACGTCGACAGCGGCATTGACGATCCCCGCGAGGTCGACGGATTGCAGGCGGAGATCGATTTTTCCCTGGGTGATGCGGGAGACATCCAGCAGATCATCGATCATCCGGGTCATGTTGCCGATCTGGCGTTCGAGGATGTCCTGGGCGTAGGAGCGCTCCAGCCTGCCGGCATGGGGGAAGCGGAGGATTTCCGCGGCGGTCCGCATCGGGGCGAGGGGATTGCGTAGCTCGTGGGCGAGCATGGCGAGGAACTCGTCCTTGCTGCGATCCGCCTGGACGAGTTCTTCCGCCCGCTCCGAGAGGACGTGCTCCGCGTCCTTTCTATCCGTGATATCGCGCAAATAGGCGGTGAAGTAGGGGGGCGAACCTTCCACCAGCGTGGTGGTGATCGCCAGCTCGCAGGGGAAGCGGGTTCCGTCCGCGCGCTGGGCGGTGAGTTCCAAACGGCGCCCGAGGACAGGGCCTTCGCCGGTGGCGAGGAAGTGTTTGAGGCCCTTGCGATGGGCTTCACGGAATTCCTCCGGGATGATCAAGTCCGCGACATGACTGCCCATGGCGTCCTTCGGCGGATAACCAAAAATGCGTTCCGCGGCGGCATTCCAGTCGCCGATGACTCCTTCATGATCCATGCCGACGATGGCATCCAGCGACGACGCGAGAATGGAGCTTTTGCGGGCCTCGCTGGTCTGGAGTTCCCGCTCCGCGGCGCGGCGTTCGGTGATGTCCCTGAAAACCAGGACGCAGCCGACAATCTCGCCGTCCACGCAACGGATGGGCGCGGCGCTGTCGTCGATGCCCCACTCGGTGCCATCCTTGGCGATAAGGATGGTATGGTTCGCCA
>CAXTTX010000658.1:0-2056 GCA_964247045.1 uncultured Verrucomicrobiales bacterium
CTCCGCGCTCTCAACGACCGGCACCTTCGAACTCAAGAGCGGAACCGTCAGCGGAACCCTGGCGGGCACCGGTGCCCTGAACAAGACCACCGGCGGTACGGTCACCATTTCCACCCCGCAAACCTACACGGGGGCCACCTCCGTGAACGCGGGCACGCTGGCCATCACCGGGAGCCTCGGCAATACGGCCGTCAGCCTGAACACCGGCGGCACCCTGAGCCTGGATGCGGCGAACGCGATCAACCAGAATACCCTCACTTTCAACGGAGGAACCCTCACGCAATCGGTGGACAACGCGATCGGTGGCTTCGCCGCGGTGAACGCGAAGGTCAATCTCACCCTCTCCCAGAACAACAACTTCTCCGGCGGGGTCATCGTCAACTCCGGCACCAACGTGGTGGTCACCGTGACCAATCCGCTCGCGGCCGGCACGGGCTATCTGGTGGCCGCCACGGGCGCGACCACGCCCTCCTTCCTGCTCCACATGGACGGCGGAGGCACGATCAGCACGCCCAACGGATTTTCCGGCAGCACCAACGTGAACACCGTCATCGACGTGGCTAACAATGGCAGCGGCACGAATGGAATCATCAGCCTGTCCAAGGCAGGTAGCACCATCGGCAACCAGATCCTCACCGTCACGGGTTCCAACGGCTACAAGCTGTCCATCGCCTCCCTCTCGGCCACCGGCAACAACAACTTCATCCCCACCGGTGCCTTCAGCGCCTATCCCGCGGCCAAGACGGTCATCCTGAACCCGACCTCCGCGGCGCTCATCGTGGGTGATCTCACACAGGGCACCACCGGCCACACCTTCTATCTGGACGGCACGAACGCCGGCAACCAGGTGACCGGCAGCATCACGGACGGCGCGCTTCTCACCGGCCTGAACGTGGTGAAATCCGGCAGCAGCACCTGGGCGCTGAACGGCACCAGCACCTACACGGGCACCACGACCGTTTCCGCGGGCACCCTGCTTGTGAACGGCTCGCTGGGGAACACCTCTTCGGTCACCGCCACCGGCGGCACCCTCGGTGGAACCGGCAGCATCGCCGCGCCGGTCACGCTCTCCGGCAGCGCCACCCTTTCGCCCGGTGCCTCCATCGAGAGCTTGGCCACGGGAGCCCTGACCATGACCACCGGCACCACCCTCCTCTATGAGGCCGCCAACAACAGCTCCACCGGTGCCGATCTGCTGGTGGTCAACGGCGATCTCTCCCTCACCGGCGTGACCCTTGATCTCACCGCGGCCAGCCTCGGCCTCAACACTTGGCTGGGAGGCGACAAGCTCACGCTCATCAGCTACACCGGCACCGGTATTACCAGCGGCTTCACCGGTTATCTGGACGACACCATCTATACTTTTGGCGACAACCAATGGCTCTTCAACTACAACGACACCACCGCCGGGAACAACTTCCAGTCAGAGGCCGCGGGCAACGCCTTCGTCACCATGACCTTTGTCCCCGTCCCGGAGCCGGGTTCCCTCCTGCTGGGTAGCCTCGGCATTCTCGCCCTGTTCCGCCGCCGGCGCTGAACCCTCTGGAATTCCCGCCTTTTTGCAGGAGCGCTGCCTCCATCCGCCCACCCTTCAGGACAAGGTTGGAAAGGGAGATGTCGCTGGCTTGGATCTGCTGCCAGAGGATCAGATGCGCGAGCACACGGCTCATTCGGGAAAAATGAGAAGGATCGCCCGTTTTATACGGGCTAACCATTCTTTTGCATTTTCCCGTTGACGCCAGATGTAATTCATAAGTATTTACATTGCATGCACAGTAAAGCCCTGTTGTTTCGTGCGGCCACCTTGGGATTTGCCCTTTCCGCCACCTCCCCCGCTGCCACCCTCCCGGTTTCCGAGGACACTTCCTCATTCCCCCCGGGCAAGATCGACAAACGCTCCGGCAACGCTTCCACCCTGCCGGTTTCCGCGAATGGCACGGCCTTCATCCGCTTTGACGCGGGGGATTTCTCCGGCCTCATCAAGTCCACGGACGTCACCAGCGCCCGCTTCACCTTTTACATCACGGAGGTGGGACAGGCCGGCAAAATCGGCGTG
>CAXTTX010000659.1:0-2050 GCA_964247045.1 uncultured Verrucomicrobiales bacterium
CTTTCGCGGTGCTGCATGGCGAGCAGGGCGAAGCGGATGACGGGCTCGTAGTTCGGATAGACTTTCACCGGCGCGGGCGCGAGATGGAGGGTCTTGCGGGTCCAGACACCAAGCGGGGAAATCCGGCGCACATGGACCTGGCTGAACATCAACTCGCCCCGTTCCGAAAGGGTCACGGGGTGGAAGACGCGGATCTCGCGGTTGGCGGGGACGATTCCCTCCCAGGGCAAGGTGGGGGCGAGAGCGTTCTGAGGGATGCCGTCGAAGACGGAAACCGTCGCGTCGGTCCCGGAATCGTTGCGGAGAATGAGTCTCACCTCCCCTGCCGCGCCGAGGGCGAAACGGCCGGGCAAACGTCGCTGCACGTCCAGCGGCTTTTGAAAGCGGAGGATGGCGGCGTCTATCAAGAGGACCGCGGCAATGGCGACGCCCAACCAGAGCCATGGCATCATGAGAGCCGGCCACGCAGCGGCAACAACCGCAAGGAGCAGCCATGCGGTGGCGAGAAGCAGGAGCCGGTTGGTGGGGGTCAAGAGAGTTTGTTAGTTTTCAGTGTTCAGTTTTGAGGCGGAGCCTCCAAAATCCTTCGGATTGTTCAGGAAGAGGAAGCAGATGATCACCATCCGGTCCTCCTGATAGATCACTGCCGCGGGGCAGGGACGCTTTCGATGATGGAGTGGAGGACTTCGTCGACGTCCTGGCCGCTGATGGCAATTTCAGGGGTGAGCTGGACGCGGTGGCGCAGCACCGGCAAGGCGGCACGCTTGATGTCGTCCGGCATGACGTATCCCCTGCCCTCGAGGGCGGCGAAGGCCTTGCCGATACGGACGAGGCTGATCGCGCCCCGGGTGCCGGCACCGAGTGAGACCGAACGGGACTCGCGGGTGGCTTGGGCAAGCGCAACGGCATAAGCGACGACCTCCGGCACCACTTGCACGGCGGCAGTGGCCTGTTGGGCCGCCACGATTTCACCGGGGCCACAGACGACGGACACGCCGCCGTCGGCCGTGCCAGGGCTTTCGGAGGCGGCACGGGTGACGATCTCACACTCCGCCTCGCGTTCCGGATAGCCGATGAGAATCTTCATGATGAAGCGGTCGAGCTGGGCTTCCGGCAGCGGATAGGTACCCTCGTGCTCGACGGGGTTCTGGGTGGCCAGTGTCATGAAAGGAGGCGAGAGCTTGAGCGTCTCGCCGTCGATGGTGACCTGGCGTTCCTGCATGACTTCCAACAAGGCAGCCTGCGTCTTGGCAGGGGCGCGGTTGATTTCATCGGCCAGGAGCAGATTGGTGAATACGGGGCCCTGGCGGAGCTGGAAGGTCTGGCTCTTCATGTCGAAGAGGCGGAAGCCCGTGACATCGGAGGGCATGAGGTCCGGGGTGAACTGGATCCGCGCCGAATGACCGCCGAAGGTGCGGGCCAAGGTGGTGACCAGATGGGTTTTGCCGAGGCCGGGCTTGCCTTCTAACAAAATGTGGCCGCCCGCGAGCAGCGAGGCGATCACCTGATCGATGACCTGGTCTTGTCCGAGGATGACGCGGCGGATCTGCTCGCGCAGGCGGTGGATCAGTTCCGCCAGGCTGCGGACGGGCGGCATTTCCGGGGCGGGCGGTGCGTGGGGATCGGGATTCATGGGTCGGAAGAAGGTGTCAGTGGAGAACGTGGAGCATGCGCTGGAGATCAGCGGAAGTGCGGGCGAGCGTGGCGGGATCCTGAGGAGCGGTTTCCGCCAGCGCCCGGAAGACGCGGTCGCGGGGTATCCCGGCGAGTTCGCCGAGAAACTGGAAGAAATCTTCGTCGCGGCGGCCCACGGCAGCCGTCATGCGCTGGCCGCGTTCCACGATTTGGGCCCGCAGCGGGGCAAGCAGGCTGGCCGCGCGATCAAGACGCCATTGGAAATCGCCAAGCGCCTCCAGGTGATGATCGTAGGCCCGCAAGGGCGATGGCGCGGCGGCCGATTCCACGGGGCCGAAGCGACCGAAGCTCTTCCAAAGCCAGAGCACCACCAACGCGCCCAAGCCGACCAGCAGCGGCCACAGGTGTTCGCCCA
>CAXTTX010000660.1:0-2042 GCA_964247045.1 uncultured Verrucomicrobiales bacterium
GACGGAATCGGTCCGGCACGCCACCAACCTGTCCAGGAAACTTTCTCCCCTGACGGACTTGCAGGCGAGGTGAAGCGGCTGAATGAAAATTCACCACTCGAACCGGGAACATTCACACCCGTGCTGGAACACTTCTATCGAGAGATGTTGATCCGATGGTCAGGGCACGGCTGATCCGCGCCAACCAGGACACTTGCAAGGTGGCCCTTGAACCGGCCCCATTGATGAGAAGGATACCCGGATTGCAACGCGGACCACAACCTTGGCTGGCATCCCTGCCCGGGCGTCAGAGGGAGTCCTGAAAGCCACCGTCAATCCGAATACCCGTTTCGCGGAGTACTCCCTGGGGATCCTCCACTACCAGTATGAAGCCGCACAATCGATCAGGCGAATCATTCTTGTAGCTGTTGAGAATCAGGGTCGGGGAACACCGTCCAAAATCTTTCACGACACCCTCCTGGCCCTGATAATCAAAAGCTTTCCTGAGATCCACAAGCAGGGTTTTCCCGCCATCGACTATCAGGCCGTTCACATTCAGCGCCCCATCTGAAGACGTGATCTTGACCCGCAGTTTTGAAAGCTGCTCCTCGGTAAAATCCGCTGATTTACCATTCCCCGCCCAAAAGCCCTTGTCTGGTGAGAGGGTTATTAACATCTGGGCCGGGCCGGTGATGTGAAACCGGCGTGATCCCGGCGCGGCTCCGGCCAAGGATCCAGTCCCTTCACGCAGTTCCTTGACCGTCGCCTTCTGATAGCACGACGCGCACAGGAACAGCGGAACCAGGACCAAGTTGATCAGGATCAGCAATAGCCTCATTACTTGCGCGGGTTGTTGATTGGTGCGGACCGCCAGTCGCTGACGTCAGACGGGTAATAGGCCCCGGGATGCTGGGAAGTGCTCATAAACGGATCGGGTATTTTTATCCTCATTTGATTGAGCATGTACCTCACAAAGCTGTTGCTGTTGTTGCCCGGATTAGCGAGTGGAGGTGGAGCCTGGTAAAGGGAGTTGTCCCATTTTGACACCGCGCCGCCGCGCGCAAGGTTTTCATAATCCTCGGCATACTTATAATTCCTCGCTTTCTTTTCCATTTCTTTCCAGTCTTCCTTGATAGTGCAAGGTTTTACCACGATGTAGCGTCTTGCAGTGCTCTTTTTGAAATAGATCGCAGAAAGTCCCACCGTTTCAACCCATGTTTGGAACGACCGGCCTTTTCCACCCGGCTTGTCCTTCCAGCCCTTCATGACCCAGCCGTAGGACTTCTCCCCTTTGATCTTTCCCGAAGGATACTGCAGCAATTCGATTGATTCATCCTTAACCGTCTGCGCCGGAGGAGTGGTGAACTCAAAGTTCTTCCTTTGCCTCTCCGTTCCATTTTCCTTGTAATATTCAAGCGAGGCGTGGTTTGCGGGCATTCCCGGACCTCCAATCAATCCAAGAGGCATTGACAATGGCCTGGAACCGACAGCGATGAAGTCCAACCCCACACGGTCCGTAACGTTGACTCCGTTGTTGCCCACAAAACCGTACGGATTGAGACCACCTTCTTCTTCTTGGGGATCCCTTGACTGCCACCTGCCGTTGGCCGGATCATAGAAGCGGTGGCCGTAATAGTAGAGCCCGGACCCGGCATCCACTGGCTTCGTCGAGAACCCATAGGATGGGATTTTCGCCACCAGCGTAGATGATCCCAGGTTCTCCCGCAGCACCGTGTTGCCAAACGGATCGTAATCCAACTTCTGCAGGACCCCGCCTGTCCCGGACGTCCACGAAATGATGTTTCCGTTCGCGTCGTAGCCGGGCACGAAGTGGTCCCGCGAGGTCGAACTGTTGTGATACGTGCTCGCGATGAGGCCGGCCACGCCGCCCGCCGATTGGAAATCCGTCGCGGCCCCGTCGCCTTTGCCGCTGGAACCGATGTCCGCCCCCCAAAGGTGGGTGCGGCGGAGCACCAAGGCGCTTGTGAAATCCGGACGCTCCCATTCCGCGACCACATTCCAGTTGTCGTAGGCAAACGAGGTGTTCACCGCGGTCCCGGCGG
>CAXTTX010000661.1:0-2035 GCA_964247045.1 uncultured Verrucomicrobiales bacterium
CCGGATGCCATCAAGGATTGGATGAGGAGTTGCGGCGCACTGGAGAAGATCGTCCTCTGGAGGATCCCGTTGACGAGTTGGGTTTCAATCTCGTTGCGGGGGTTGGTGTAGATCTTGAGGTGGAGGCCGAGGCTTTTTTCGCTGAAGAGATCCTCCGGGATGACCACGGCAAAGCGGAATTTGTTAGCCCGCATGAGGGCCGCGAGGTCGGCCTCGCGGAGGAGCCGCTCCGACTTGTCGTCCGCGATGTATTTGGTGACCACCTTGAAGGTCTTCTCGGCTTGGAGCGCGGCGACCAGTTTCTCCGCTCCGGGATCGGCACTGGCATTGACCACGGCCAGCGGGATACCGACTGGACCGGCGTCCTTGCGGTTCACGCCGAAGACCTGGCCGAAGACCCAGATCAGCATGAAGGGCACGATGAAGGTGAGGGCCACTGCCGCCTTGTTCCGGAAGAAAAGGGTGAAGTCCTTGCGAACGAGAATAAGGAGGGTGCGCATGGCGGGAGGTTATTCGCGGAGGGTGCGGCCGGTGAGGTGCAGGAACAAGGCCTCGAGCGTGGGCCGCTGGCTGGTGAAGAGCCTGGCCGGCAGATCGAGCGACTCGGTGAGTTGATAGAAACTGGAAAGCTTGTAGCCGGGCTGCGGCCGGAAACTGTAGTGGTCCTCCCCTTC
Organism: uncultured Verrucomicrobiales bacterium; assembly: GCA_964247045.1. Taxonomy (GTDB): domain Bacteria; phylum Verrucomicrobiota; class Verrucomicrobiia; order Verrucomicrobiales; family Akkermansiaceae; genus Luteolibacter. The sequence goes on from CAXTTX010000661.1 coordinate 675, forward strand.
CCCGACCGCGCCGTAGGCGGCCAAGCGGGCGGCCAGCGCGGTGGTGGTGGCGTCCAGAGGAAACCGGATCTCTTCCTCGAAGGGCAGCTTGAGCAGCAATTCGTCCAGGGTGCCGAGGGCGGGAACCTTGCCATGATCGATGATGCCGATGCGCGAACAGAGGCGCGTGGCCTCTTCCATGTAGTGCGTGGAATAGATCACCGTCAGCCCTTCGCGGTTGAGCTTTTCCAGAAACTCGAAGATGGCGTTGCGCGACTGCGGGTCCACTCCGGCGGTGGGCTCGTCGCAGAGCAGCAGCTTCGGCCGGTGGAGGAGCGCCGCCACGATGTTGAGCCGGCGCTGCATGCCGCCCGAGAAGTTTTGTATGGGGTCGCGTCGCCGGTCGGTTAGTTGCATCGCTTCCAAGCCTTCATCGATGCGGTCGCGGAGGGCGGGGCCACGCAAGCCGTAGAGTTGGCCGAAGATGCGGAGGTTTTGATCGGCGTTGAGCCTGGGGTAGAGCGCGATGTGCTGCGGCACGAGGCCGAGGGCGGCACGGGTTTCGGGGCGGTTGGAGAGGGCTTGGCCGTTTACGGTGATGCTGCCGGAGTCCGGCGGGCGCAGACCGGCGACGAGGGACATGAGTGTGGACTTGCCGGCGCCGTTGGGTCCGAGGAGGCCGAAGAATTCGCCGGGTTGGATCTCGAGGGAGATGCCATCAAGGGCTGTCAGAGGACCGTGGCGCTTGGTGACATTTTCGAGTTTGAGCACGAGGGGTTGAGGGGCTACGTGGAAGACTTTGGTCGGGTGAGGGCGATGTCAACGTTGATTGGATTGCCGGGGCGGCACGGGGTGTTCCCGCTGTTTGGGGTTTGGTGGGAGGTTACAGTTGGTTTGACGAAACCGCGGGAGACAGGTAGATTCCGGCGTCGGCGAAGCAACGTTTTCCGATCTCAAGTCATATCATGAGTGTTTCCAAGAATGCAGACCTTGATTCCCGTGCAGCCCTCAAAAAGGCTTCGAGGCGGGAGGATCGTGTCCGCTTGGAGAAGGGCGAAAGCCCGGAGGCCCTGCAACGCGAGAACTCGATGTTTCCTCCCGGATTCTTCAAGGACGCGAAGATCTCCAACCTTGCCAGCGCGATCGGCAAGTAATGTCACGGGACAAGGTAATCGGGGATTACGTTGGGGTCCTTCAGAAACTCAGAAACAATGCCGCGAATCGCACACCATTTTCTTCTTGTCGCGACCTGTCCAAATGTCCATCGGACGTAGGTGAAATTCTCCTTTCCCCTCACTCTTTTGATCGCCTCGGCATCCTGCCTATGGGCGGACCCGATTCCATCCGCTCACGTGATCGGCGATCTGCCCGATGGCACGCAA
>CAXTTX010000662.1:0-2015 GCA_964247045.1 uncultured Verrucomicrobiales bacterium
GCTCCGCAAGTTTTCGCGTAGAACTCCTTCGGGCCGACCCCGCCGATGATGGCATAGGCGTAGCCGATGTCCCGCAGCCCCTCGAGTGCCTTGAAAAGGAGGGCTTTTCCGACACCGAGCCCACGGGTATCCTCGGAAACTCCGGTGGGGCCGAAGAAGCCGCGCTGGGTGGTGTCGTAGCACGCGAAGCCGATGATTTGCTTGTCCCGGGTGGCGATGAAGCAGGCGACCGGCTGCCGGGTCAGGGCGACCTCCACCTCGCTGACCCATTTTTCGGAGAAATTGGCGCGGGCGAAGGCCGCGACGGTGTGTTTTTCGAAGGCCCGGGCGCGCCGCAGGGTGATTCCCGCAGATGCCACATTTCCAAAGAGTTCCGTGGAATCCGGCAAGTTGTAGAGGCGCACCAGCATATCGATCATGGAAGGAGTAAAACGCGGCGGCGCGGGGAAAGAAGGATAAACTCCGGACTACCTAAAAAGGCAGTTTTCTGTGCTAGACGTTGGGAGCGCGAATCGTATCTTCCGGCCCAATGTTACGCCACCTTGCCTGCCTCGCCGCGACCACTGCCGTAGTCCATTCCGCCGACAAAGATACTAAATGGTATGAAGAGATGAAACTCGGCCCGGCATGGTCGAACACCTTCAAGGACCAGTTCCAAGGCAAGGAGCGGGTTGCCGCGAAAAAGGGTATCCTCCTCGATCTGGGCGAGGGCTACCACGCGCTTTTCGACACCGAGACGCTGCGCCTCGTGACGGCCTATGACGGCGCTTGGAAATGGGGCGGCACGCCTTGGACCGGCCAGCACGGCGTGCTCGTGACGCTCAACGACGAAAAAGCCGTCTTCAACACCGAGGCTCTCTGCGGTTGGGCGGATAGCGGCGGCTCGTTCGAGGACAAGCGCGAGATCCCCGGCTATGGAAATTTCAAGCATGCGGTCTTCAAGGGCTTCTACCGGAACGGCAACAAGATCACGCTGAACTACAGCGTGAACGGCGCCGAGGTTCTGGAAACGATCAGCAGCGAAGGCGGCACGATCACCCGTTCATTCAAAGTCTCCGCCCGCAACAGTGACCTGGAACTGGGAGTGGCCGATGAGACCGGGGAATTCACCGTCTCGAAGGACAAGGCGAAGTCCGCCGATGGACTCGGTGTCACGACGACCGGCGGAGTCGTCCTCAGCGCGGACCTCAAGAATCGCGGCCGTTTGATCGCGAAGTTCCCCAAGGGCGGAAGCCCCGCGAATTTCCAGATCGCGCTTGCCCGTGGCAGCGAACCGAAGGCCGCGGCGATGCCCGACTTCAAGGCGCTCGTTTCCGGTGGTGAGCCGCTCTATCCGGAGATCATCGAAACCACGGGCACCGTCTCGAAAGACAAGGAAGCGCCCTACGTCACGGACGTGGCCGGCCTGCCGACGGACAACCCTTGGAAGTCCAACCTGCGCTTCGGCGGTTTTGATTTCCTGGACGAGGATTCCGCGGCTCTGAGCACCTGGAACGGTGACGTCTGGGTCGTGCGCGGCCTGAAGGGCGACTGGAGCAAGCTCAAGTGGCAGCGGATCGCTTCCGGATTGTTCGAGCCACTCGGCGTGAAGGTCGTGAACGGCAACATTTTCGTCAACGGACGCGACCAGATCACCCAGTTGATCGACCTCAACAAGGACGGCGAGACGGATCACTTCAAGGTGTTCAACCGTGATGTCTACGTTTCCGAGAACTTCCATGAGTTCGCCTTCGACCTGCAAACCGACAAGGCGGGTAATTTCTACTTCGCGAAGGCCTCGCCGGTGCGCGGCGGTGGCCGTGGATTCGACCGCATCCTGCCGAACCACGGCACGGTCATGAAGATCACTCCGGACGGCAAGAAGATGGAAGTCGTCGCCACCGGCCTGCGCGCACCCGGTGGACTTGCCATCGGTCCGAATGGCGAGATCACCACGGGTGAAAACGAGGGCACGAACCAGCCCTGCTGCAAGATCAACTACATGAAGGGCGACACGACCAAGTTCTTCGGCACCG
>CAXTTX010000663.1:0-376 GCA_964247045.1 uncultured Verrucomicrobiales bacterium
GCATCCAAAAACCGCCACGCTATCCCCCGGCTTCACTCCCGCCCAATGCACCCCCGCGTAACCGGTGGGAAAGATATCGGTGAGAAACAGCAGTTGCTCGTCGGTGAGATTTTCAGGAGCTTTGCGCGGCCCGAAATTGGCGAACGGGACCCGCACGTATTCGGCCTGGCCGCCAGAATATCCGCCGTAAAGATCGGTGTAGCCGAAAAGCGCTCCTCCTTTTTGATCGAGCAACCCACCCTCCGGACCGTATTTTTCAGGATTCGAGGTCTCGCAATGTCCCGGAAGGTCGTGGTCGCAGAAGAAGCAATGACCACAGGCAATCGGGAAAGGCACGATCACCCGGTCACCAGCACTCAGGCCGCGCACGTCTGGC
>CAXTTX010000663.1:386-1769 GCA_964247045.1 uncultured Verrucomicrobiales bacterium
GCCCCACTTCCTCGATGATGCCCATGAACTCATGACCCATCACGAGAGGCTTCGTTTGTGGAAGAAATCCGTTGTAAATATGCAAGTCGGAACCGCAGATCGCGGTCGCGGTCACGCGGAGAATGATGTCATCCGGCTGCTCGATCGAAGGATCCGGGACCGTATCGACGCGCATGTCTTTTGGTTTGTGGAAAACAACGGCTTTCATCCCGTCTCTTCGTCCTCCGGCGGTGGAAACATTGTCGGGATTTTACCTTGGCCCTTCCTCAGGACGACCCATCCGACGAGCGCCGCCAATGCGAAGCTTTCCCTTGGAACAGCCCATGGATTTCCTTTTGGAAAAATTCTTTCTGCCCGACGGAGGCTGGTGTCCAAATTCCCACCTGCCGCTGCTCGTCTATCGGCGCGTGTCCGGCAGAGATGGCGAGAAGCTTGCGTGCGAATTCGAACAAACTTTCGGTGACCATGGCTGGCCGCCGGCGTGGCGCTACACGATTTTCGACTATCCGCATTATCACAGCACTGCTCCCGAAGTAATCGGCGTTTATCGCGGGAGGGCGAACGTGCGCTTCGGCGATGCGGTCGGCATCGAGATGGAACTCCAGAGCGGGGACATTGTGGTCATCCCAGCCGGCGTGTCCCACCAACGAGTGTCGAGTTCGAACGGGTTCCATGGTGTCGGAGCGTATCCCGCCGGACTTGAGGTGGACGAGATACGGCCCGACAACAGCAAACGCCCGGAGGCGGATAAACGCATCGCCGGGATTCCCCTCCCCGACCGCGATCCTTGGTGCGGAGGCGACGGACCCCTGGCCAAGTTATGGCACGCTCGTTGAAAAATCGCCCCGAAAATAAAAAGCCGCGTCCGGCACGACTGCCGGACGCGGCGATTTTTTAAGGTTCGGGCTTAGTATCCGATAACCTTGAGGTCGTAGAACGAGGCCTGACCTGCACCGGTGGTGCAGCCGGTCACCGTCACCCGCACGTAACGCGCCGTGCCCGAGATGGCGTTCGACGTGTCGCCGAAGGTCGTGTTCGCGGTATTGTCGAACACCGTGTTGTAGGTCAAGTCATCGGTCGAGGTCTCGATCTTGTATTTATAGGCGCGGCTGGCGCTGCTATACCACATGATGTTCACGGTCGTGAGGGTCTTGCTCGCACCCAGATCGACCTTCCACCACTGCGGATAGGTGTTGTTCACCGCCGCCCAGCGCGAAGTCGTGCTGGCGTCGTTGCCATTGGCGACCAAATTTCCCGCCTGGAACGAGCTGGCCGTGGCCGACTGGCCCAGCGCCAGATTGCCGCTGATCGTGATCGTCAGCGAGGCATTGCTGCCCGTGCCGCCCGCGTTGGCGGCGTTGATGCTGACCGTCGTCACTCCCG
>CAXTTX010000663.1:1779-2011 GCA_964247045.1 uncultured Verrucomicrobiales bacterium
AACATGGCCGGGCGCGGCACCGACATCAAACTGGCCGACGGCGTGCCGGAGATCACGCCCGTGGTCGGGTTCAGCGAAAGCCCCGTCGGCAGCGAGCCCACCACGCCATAGCTGGTCGGGCTGTTTGTCGCCGTGATCGTGTAGCTGAATGCCGTGCCCACCGTTCCCGTGGCCGAGAGCGTGCTGGTAATGACCGGCGTGGGCTGCGTGATCGTGATGTTCAGCGGGCTCG
>CAXTTX010000664.1:0-2006 GCA_964247045.1 uncultured Verrucomicrobiales bacterium
GGCCCGCTATCTTTTGCTCGAAGGCGGCTTCAACGTGAACTCGACATCCAAGGAGGCTTGGAAAGCGGTGCTTTCCGGCTTGCGGAACAAGCCGACGGTTTCCATTCCCGTTTCCGCGACGGGCTACGGTGCCTCGCTGGAGGACAACGACGACAAGGTGCCCGTATCCACGCTGTCGATTCCCGGCGGCTCCGCCATCGGCGCGGATTCCTCGGCACGCAGCAACAGCAGTGCCCAGGAACAGTGGGTCGGCTCCTTCCAGCTCACCGACGACCAGGTCGAACTGCTGGCGGAAAAAATCGTGGAACAGGTCAAGCTCCGCGGACCCTTCCTCTCGATGTCCGACTTTGTGAACCGCCGACTTTCCTCCTATGACTCGAAGAAGTTCTCCCTCTATGGCACGTTGCAAGCGGCCATCGAGAATTCAAACCTGAACAAGAGGCTGACAGACTCCCGTCCTGCGGCGAACGCGCTCACCACCTTCGCCCAGGCCAGCGGTGGCAGCGCGGCGAACGGCAGCAACGCCTACATCGACCAGGCGAACCTGCTGCGGAACATCGACTCCACCATCGTGCCGCGTGGCGATACCTTCGTGGTCCGGAGCTATGGCGATGCCCGCGACAAGGGCGGCAACATCACGGCGCGCGCCTGGTGCGAGGCGACCGTCCAACGGCTGCCGGATTACGTCGATGCGGATGACGAGCCGGAGACAAAGTTTGACGCGCTGGCCAGTAACATTAACAAGAACTTCGGACGCCAGCTCCAGATCGTCTCCTTCCGCTGGCTGAATATCGACGAAAAGTGAACCCTATGAAATTGCTCGCGTGGCTGCTCCTGCTGACCGGTGTTTCTGTGCCCGCCCTCCATGCCCAGGAGCCGCCCAAGGTGAGCGTGCGCGCCGGCGTCTTCCCGGAGGCAGGCAATGACAAATTCGAGCTGCTGCTGACGGAAGGCGGCAACAGCCTGCCACTCGAGGCCTGGGGCGGGGATCTCGCGCCCCCGGTGGACCTGCCGCGGCTCGCCGTGTGGCGCTTCGGTTATTTCAAGGAGGAAAAAGACGCTGAGGGTAAAACGAAAAAAACCTTCGTGGAGCGGGGGAAGGTCACCCCGGTGGCGGCCCGCCGCCAGTGGCTGATGTTTTTCCCGACCTCCGGCGATCCGAAAGGTCCGGTGGCGATCAAGGCCTACGGCGCGGACGATTCCGCCATCAAGGAGGGCGGCGCGTTGATCCTGAACCTGACCCAGATGGAGATCGCCGGAAAGATCAGCAAGGCACCCTTCCGGCTCGCATCCGGCCAATCCGTGGTGGTAGATCCCGAAACCAAGCGGGGCGACGAGTATCCCATCCTTTTCGTCTATCCCTTCGAGGGCCAGCCGCGGACCTTCGCCGAAAGCCGCTGGTTCCACGGCGAGCGGCGCAGGCGCATCGCCCTAATCATCCAGCCCCCCGAGGCCAGTTTCCCACAGCTCTTCACCGTCACCGACATCATGCCCGTCCCCGGCCCGCAGCCGCAGACCCCCTGAGGGCACGTGCTGCGGCCTTCTACCTGAAAACGGTAGGAAAGACCGTCCCGGTCTTCCGAAGCTCCGCCCCGCGCCAGCGGTAAGGAGGGTGGACACTCCTGTCCACCACCGGAGCACCCGTCTTTTCCACGGTGGACTCCTCGCTTGTAGTGCGGCGTTTACGCCGTCTGCCGGACGAGCGCACTGCCAGATCACTCCTTCCCATCCGCCCCGCGCCCCGCGCCAGTGTTAAGGAGGGTGGACACTCCTGTCCACCACCGGAGCAACGATCTTCTCCAGGGTGGCCTCTTCGTTCGTTGTGCGGCGTTTACGCCGTCTGCCGGACGAGCGCTCTGCCAATCACACCCTCCCATGCTCCCCGCGCCCCGCGCCAGCGGTAAGGAGGGTGGACACTCCTGTCCACCACCGGAGCAACGCTCTTCTCCATGGTGGCCTCTTCGTTCGTTGTGCGGCGTTTACGCCGTCTGCCGGACGAGCGCTCT